>JAIMBJ010000039.1 GCA_023511455.1 Bacillota bacterium | reverse complement strand
GTGTCGGCGAGCTGTGCCTGCCATCGGTAGGGGTTGCCGGTGTTGGTTTCATTGGGCAGGGGTTCGTCATCGCCGATTCCGATGCCCGAGTTGGTGCCGCTACCTCCGGATGGTGGCAGGAGTGCGGCGGTGAGGACGGTCTGGTTCCACAGGTGGTGGAGCGTGGCAGCGTAAGCGGTGGTGGTGTTGGCGAGGAACAGCGCCAGCGAGGCAGCTGCCGCGAGGATACTGCCAAGCGTGGTTACCCCCCCCCCGCATTTGTAAGCAGGAATACAACAGAAAGAGCCAATGCGAGGGGTTTGGTCACAAAGCGTTTGCGAACACGGTTCATGATGGTTCCCCCTTCTTCATTTGGTTCTTTGGGGACAGTATATCACAGGGTCGTCGTGTTTGGCAAGGGATTTTGCGGGGAAGTGAGAGAAAATTTCAAGGGTAGCCCTCAGTCTTCGTCCCTATCAAGCAGCGGCGGCTTTTGTTGTTCCTGCTGGCAATGCCATCAGGATCCACGAATCTCCCGAAACGCCATCTCCACCGCCTCCTCAGGGGTTCGGGCGACATACAATGGCGAAGCCTCGTGCGAAGGCAGCTCCCACGAGTGCAGCAACACCACCGGCTTTCCCACCTTCAGCGCAAGTGCGATCTCCGACAACGTGCCGTAGCCGCCAGAGATAGCGATAATCGCATCGCTGGCGCACACGTTGATCCAGTTGCGCCCATCGCGCAAGCCGGTAAATATCGCCACGGCGATGTAGGGATTGGGAGGCGTCTCGCTGGCGTTCATGCCCGGCAAGATACCGATGGTGAGACCGCCCGCCTCTCTTGCCCCTCGCGCGGCGGCTTCCATGACCCCACCGCGCCCTCCACACAGCAGCACCGCTCCCCGCTGCGCGATGAGCGTGCCCACCCGACGCGCCATCTCGAAGGTCTGCTCGTCGCACTGCGACGCGCCCATCACCCCAATCACTATCCGATACGTACGCGGCATGGCGTCCCCCTCACACCGGCTGAATACACTGCGGGTCATCGTGATTTGGGTTGTTTACCCGAAAAGAGACGGCGAACGCCTCCAGTTCCCGCTCGGGATAGGGCTGCAACAGCGTGAGCAGTCGCGCGGGGTCTTTCAGGGACCCGTCCAGCCACGTCGCTTCGTGCTCGGGCGTCAGGATGGCGGGCATGCGGTCATGAATGGGGGCGATGAGCGCGTTTGGCTCGGTGGTGATGATGGTGCAGGTGCGCAGGGGCGAGCCGTCAGGCGATTGCCATTCGTCCCAAAGCCCCGCGAAGGCAAAGATCTCCCCATCGCGCCGTCGGATATAGACCGGCACGCGACGATTGCCCTCTTTACGCCATTCGTAGAACCCGTCGGCGGGTATGAGACACCTGCGCCGTACCAGCGAGTATTTGAACGCGGGTTTCTCTGCCAGGGTCTCCGCACGGGCGTTAATCAGCCGGTTGCCAATCTCAGGGTCCTTCGCCCAAAAAGGCACGAGCCCCCAGCGACAGGCTTCCAGTCTGCGTTCGCCGTTTTGCATGATGACCGCCACCGGCTGCGACGGCGCGATATTATATCGCGGCGGAAACTCGAGCAGAGCGACCTGCACTCCGAACCTTTGCGCGACCGCCTCCGGTTGTGTGAGCGTGAAACGTCCGCACATGGTATGTCCCCTTTTGTATGATAATACTCCATTAGGAACCGGCAAGGGAAGAGGGTTGGGGCGGCAGGAAGGTTACCGAAGCGCTAGCGTGTCCGACAACCTTCCTGCCTTCACTTTACCTGCGCGGCGCAGCCGTAGCCGCCTCGGGCTGAGCCAGCGAGCCGATGGTGTATTGTGCTTGCAGCACGCGGTCGATCTCGCTCAGCATCTCGTCCAGATGCACGCGCGTCGCAGTATCCAGCGGTCGGTTGCGCACCGCCTGAATCTGGCTCTTCAGCCGGCGCAGGTGATAACGCGCCAGCATTTTGGCGTCATCGGGCACCTCCGCATCGGGATTGACCAGCATGTCCGCCAGGGTGCGCAGGTAAGTCCGTTGCAGCAGTCTGCGCAGGGCAGGCACGTTCGTACCGTTGATGATTTCGGCGTTCACGGCGTTGCTCACCTGTTCAAACAGCGCGGTCATGGTGAGCGTCTCTTCCGGCTTCGACGCCTTGAACTCGTTGTTGGCAATCTGGCTGAGCGTGCGCTCACTGAAGAGCCGTCGCAGCGTCGCAGTCTGGATGCCGGAGATGGTATCGCGCACTGGCGCGTCCAGACGCGGACGGCTGGTGAGCATCTGTGTGTAGTCGGGATAGGGGTTAGGCGCGAGCTTCAGGTACACCTGCTTGGGGAAGTTGAACGCCTTCGGTGAGAAGACGTATTGCGTCAGCAGCGCCAGAGCCCGCTTCTGGTCGCGCGCACTGACGGGCATCACAGGCGGCTTCTCGTTGGGGTCGCCGCGATGGTTCTGGCGCAGATGCACCCCGCCCACGTATCGCGAAACCACGCTGGCGGCGCGCGCGTACATGGACAACAGCCCGTTGAAGGCGCGGGTCATCTCGTAGTAGTTCTCGCCCGGCTTCACCGCCTTGGCGGGCAGCTGGGGGATCATGGTGTTCACGTCCCGAAATACCGTCGCCCAGTACTCCAGCGGGTCTTTGCCCAGGTCGAAGCGGGTAATCAGCGGGTCGACGCTATCGGCGAACTCGTCGCCCATATACGCCAGCCCAGGCTCGGTGCCACGTCGGGCAATGGCGCGCAGCATGGGCAACTCCGCCTCCGGCGTGCGGGCTTTGCTGGGCTTGTAGCCGTATTCAATCGCCCAGTAGTCGTAGACACCCAGCCCCTGGTGCCAGTAGAAGGACTTTGGACTTCGCAGCGCCATGATGTTCACTGGCGTGTAGTCCATCACCGACGCCGACACGCCCATCTGCTGGATGCGTTCGCCATGGCACAGGTCTTTGGTGGAGTGCAGCGTGCTGGCGATGAAGTTGTGACGCAAGCCCAGGATGTGCCCCATCTCGTGGGCAGCGATGTCGCGGATGTACTGTTTGACGTACTCCTTTTCCGAGATGCGGGTGGATTTGGGCGACTGCATCAGCTTCATCGCCATTGCACCAAACCACGCGTGATACGCTGCCTCCTCCGCGATGTCGCAATGGAACGGATTCGCAGGCGACGGCTCCTGTTCGAACGCGCTCAGCGGGTTAATCATTCGCTTGAACTCGGCGCGGGCGAAGCGCGTCATGTTGGCATCGACGGTGATGCTGGCGTTGAGTATCTGCCCGGTCAGCGGGTTCGCGCGGAACAGCGCGACCGCATAGCCAGACGACGGCGATGTCACCCAGCGAATCACGTTGTAGCGCATATCCGCGTGGTCCCAGTCGGCGTCATCTGGCATCTGCCTGACCACGATGGCGTCCTTGAAGCCGATGCGCTCGAACGCCTTATTCCACCACAGAATGCCCTCCCGCACCGCGTCCCGATACTCTTCGGGGATGGCGTTGTCCAGCCAGAAGACAATCGGCTCTTTGGGCGGAGATAGCGGCGCGATGGGGTCTTGTTTCTCCAGATGCCAGCGCAGGATGTAACGCACCGTCTGCTCGACCTTGTCCTGCGTGAAGTCCTGAAACTCGGTCACGAAATAGCCGACTCGGGGGTCTGCCAGGCGCGGCATATAGCCGTTTTCGGGCAGGAAGAAGAGGTTATACGTTACCTCCAGCGGCAGGCTGCGGGGATCTGCCAGCGGCGCACCCGATGGCATGCCCGGTATTGCGAACGGCGAACCGCCTCCGCCTGCGCCAGTGCGGGTCAGATGATAGGCGGTCTGCACCACGAGGTTGTTTGGGAAGTTCTTGATGGCGCGGATGACGGTTTTTTCGCGGTCGATACTGTATGCTCCGCCCGCTGCCTGCGCCAACCGCGTAATCTGCGCGATGTCCGAACGGAACAGGTCGCTGACGTTAATCAGCAGGCGTTTCTGCTCCTCGTTTCGAGCCTCGATGCGGAAAGCCTCCAGATAGGCATCGGCAAAGGAACGCTTCACCGCACGGGCGATGGGTCGCCGCTCGTCCGCACGAAAACGGATATTCGGCACGACCATCAGCAGCTGCTCATCGCGGCGCACGAACTTGAACAGGATGTCGTCGATGGGGTTGCCTGCCGCCAGCGCATAGCCGCCCGTGCCTGTACTTTGCGTCACTTGCAGTAGAAGCAGTTTGTCCAGCTGCTCTTCGCGCACCTCCATGTAGATGGTGTCTTTACCTGCCTCTTTCTTACGGTACAGGGTGAACAGCCCCTCTATCTTCTCGTAGTCCTTGACCACCTCTTCGATGGTTTTCTCTTTCTTTTTGGGGGCTTCCGCAGGCTGTGCGGCGGCAGCTGAACCGCCAATGGGGCTGCCACCAGTGCGCTCCGCCCGCAGTGTGCCGTTGAAGGTGGGCGCCTGCTCCGAAGGCGAGAAGGGGAAGTTCTCCGTTGCCAGCTGCAGCACCACGATATCCCCCGAAGCCACTTCCACCCATACCTCGCCCTGCAAGGTCAGGGGCTTCTGTTTGTCTGTCTCGCGGTAGGTGTAGCGCAGCTTCGCTGTGTCCACGCCTTTCGCTTTTTCAAGCGCAAGTACCTCGTATTCCGCAACGGCGTTGGGCGTGCCTTTCTCGGTGTCCTCTTTGTATTCGCGCGTCCACTTGTCGCCCACACCTACGGGATTGGGTGAAAACACAATCTGCGTCGCCTGCATCAGACGCATCTGCGCCTTACGCTCCGCCTCGGTGGGTTCTCGTCCCCCTTCCCATCGGACGGAGACCAGCGTGCCGTCGGGCCTGGTGACGGTGATAGTGCGTCGCTTGGTAGCCTCCTCCTGGGATGGCATTTTTTGACCGTTGACGGTGACTTCCACCTCTTCATCTACGGACTGGCGGGTAATCTCGCCCGAGGCGGCAACGTCCAGAATCTCATCCACGGAGGTCTGCTTAATCAGTAGCTGGATTTTTTGTCCACCGAACTCACTGCTGAGGTCGGCTTCCAGACGGTAGGTCATCTTTTGACCCTTCTGCGCTTTGTACTGCAGCGTTACCTTATCCTGCGCAGTGGCTACTGCAGTAACCACCAGCCAGATGGCGGCAAGGATTGTAAAAGCGACAGTACGCTTCATACCTTTACTCCTTATAGTTATGGATTTCAGCGGCTACACCGCATGTAGCCGCGGGCTTTAGCCTGCGCCCATCTCTTCGCGCCCTGCAAGGGTGCAGCGACATCGGGAGATACCCTGGCAACCGAAAGCGGCGGGCAACGCCTTGCACACCCGCTCCGGCAGGTCCGAACCTCCGGAGGAGGTCTCGTTTGCAATCGCCAGCACACTCCGGTTACCGGCACAGACCGATTTCCGCAAATCTCCTGCTAGCAGTATAGATTATGGCACATTCGGGAGGCATACGCGCTCAACAGCAGTTGTGGCAGAATGCGCCCCGGAACCATACGCAGCCTCCCACACGGATAAAGTCGCTTTTTGCGTTTGATGTAAGAAAAGATTCTATGCTACAATAGTTACGGGTTCCCGATGAATCGCCCATCAGAAGGAGCTACACCAATCTTTGAGAGACGGAGGTGAACTCGCATGAACACCCAACCGTTAACTCTGCAAGACACCCTTCAAAGCATCGTTGCGCACGTTCCCCAAATGTTGGCAGCGATAGCCACCTTGATAGTGGGCTACGTTGTCGCGCTGATTTTGGGAGCAAACGTGCAACGACTGCTGCGCCGCGCGGGGATGGATGCCCGTCTGCGAGGCTGGCTGGGTGATGAAGCGGAGGGAGAAACCGCGCGCTTCTCCACGTGGGCTGGCAAGTTCGTGTACTATGTGGTGATGCTGTTTGTGCTCATCGCGTTTTTCCAGATACTGGGCTTGACCATGCTCACGGCTCCGCTCAACCGCTTTCTGGAGCAGGTGTTCGCTTACGCTCCTCGTCTGGTGGGAGCGCTATTGCTACTCTTTGTGGCGGTGGTGACGGCGCGCATCGCACGGGCGGTCGTGCAACGTTCGTTAACTGCTGTGCGTCTGGATGAGCGTCTCGCGGTGGAGCCGGGCGAAGAGGCAAAACCGGTGAGCCGGGGGGCGGCAAACACCGTGTACTGGCTGGTGCTGGTACTGTTCCTGCCTGCGATACTCGGCGCGCTGGGGCTAACCGGGTTGATGGCACCTGTCCAGCAGATGCTGGACAAAGTGCTGGATGCCTTACCAAATGTGTTGACAGCCGTACTGGTCGTGGTTGTGGGGCTATTTGTAGCACGGCTGGTAAGACGCATTATCGAAAACCTGAGCACCTCGATTGGCGTGAATCAGCTGAGCGAACGCATCGGTCTGGCTTCTCTGTTGGGGCGATACACTCTCGCCAGCGTGATAGGCTGGACTGCGTACGCCCTCGTGCTACTGTCCGTGATTGCCGCTGCTCTGCAAGTGCTGGCATTTGAGGCGTTAACCACGCCCGTCAGCAACATGATCGACCGCATGATTACTGCACTGCCCGCGTTCTTCGGAGCTGTGCTGGTGCTGATTGCGGGCTACGCCATCGGACGCCTGACGAAAGGGGTGGTCAGCAGTCTGCTGACAGGTATCCGCTTCGACGCTTTTGTGCAGAGCGTGGGCATCCGTCTGCCGGAGGGAGCGAAAACCCCTTCTGAGCAGATGGGGCAGCTCGTTCTGGTGGTCGTGGTGTATTACGCGGTGATGGAAGCGTCGAAGATTCTGGGACTGACCCTTGTAGCTGATGTGCTGCGTAACTTCCTGTCGTATGCGGGAAACATCGGCGCAGGGCTTGCCATCTTCGTGCTGGGGCTGTATCTGGCGCAGGTGGCGGCAAGTGCTGTGCGCGCCAGCGGAATGGGACAGGCAAACCTGCTTGCCGGGTTAACGCGCGCGGTGGTGCTCATCTTCGTGGGCGCAATTGCCTTGCGACAGATGGGCATTGCCGATGAAATTGTGGTGATTGCATTTGGATTGCTGATGGGCGCCGTAGCCGTTGCGGCGGCGCTGGCGTTCGGTCTGGGTGGACGCGAAATCGCCGCGCGTGAGCTGGAAAACTGGCTCAGTCGCCTCCGCAGCAGCGACCGTTCCAGCAGCTCGCAATAACCCCCATGCCCTCTTCTCTCCAGTGGGAGAGAAGAGGGCTTTCAACTCGCCCCGTGTTGCAGCTCTCGGGTACCCGTGTTATAATGAAGACAAGCGGACAGGGATTGTGCATCTCTAACGGGCGGGCTCATTGTATGGAAGCGACAAGACGCCAGGAAATCATTACCGAGGACGGACAACTCCACCTTGCGGGTCTCCCCTACAAGCAAGGTGAGGTAGTTGAGGTTATCATTTTACCATTGGAAACCCGTTCCGTGCAAAAGGTTCTTACCGCAGGTCAACTACGTCAGTCTGGTGTGATTGGCTTGTGGAAAGACCGTACTGATATTCGAGACAGCAGCGCGTATGCTCGCCAGCTCCGCAAACAGGCAACCCGGAGAGGAAGCGGCGGGTGATTCTACTGGATAGTGATGTCGTTATCGATCTTCTTCGTGAGTATCCCCCTGCTGTTGCATGGCTGAATACACTGGGCGAGGAGGAAGAGATTGCTTTACCTGGATTTGTAGTGATGGAATTGGTTCAGGGATGCCGTAACAAAGAGGAACAACAGCATCTGTGTCGTGCTATCATACCGTATGGAGTAGTGTGGTTAACCCCAGATGACTGCGACCGCGCATTAGAGGTCTTTCTAAAATATCGCCTGAGCCACGGTGCTGGCTTGCTGGATGTGCTTATCGCTCAGACAGCAATCGCGTTGGGCGTACCTCTGTATACGTTCAATCAAAAGCACTACCGCTTTATGAAGGGTTTACAGACCGTTCAGCCTTATACTAGGTTGTGAGACGTAAGCGCACGGAGAATGCTGCCTCGGGCAAAGTGTGCAGCAGAATAGTTATACTTTCTCCACCTCTATAAAGCAGGTATGAAATGTGGAACCCCCTCCCATATCCGCCAGGCGGTCAGAAGTCAGGGCGTTGACGTTGCGTCCGCCGGGGCTATCGCGATGCCACCACAGCGAGGGCGACCAGGTAGTGCCCGGGCGCACGTGCTCCGCGCTAACTACCGCTTTCAGCCGTACCTCTCCCCGCGCGTTGTAAACCCGCACCCAGTCGCCGTGCTGGATGCCTCGCGCCTCCGCATCCTGCGGGTGAATCCAGATTCTCGGCTCGCGCTCGCCTTTTTGCATCCGCTCCAGATTGGCGAAAGAGGTGTTCAGGAAATGGTGTGCGGCGGGCGAGAGCAGCTTCAAGGGGTAACGTTGCCGGTCTCCATCCGGCTCTTCGGCAGGTGTGTAGGCGGGCAGTGGATCGTAGCCATCCCGCCCGGCTCGCTCGGAGTACAGCTCAATCTTGCCCGAAGGGGTTCGGAAGCACATCTCGCCATGTAGATACGGTGCGAAGGGTTCGGACGGGGTGCGCAATTTGGCAAAACCGTGTTCCAGCAAATACTCGTAGGTGATGCCGCGCAGGAATGGGTGGTCGCTATCCAGCGCCTGGCGGATGATGTCCTCGGCGGTATCACGGAAGCAATCCTCCTGGTATCCCATCCGCCGCGCCAGCTCGGAAAGCACGTCCCAGTTCGGGCGGCTCTCTCCCAGCGGCGGGATGGCAGGCTGATTCAGCTGCACATACAGATGCCCGTATGAGGTGTGCAGGTCCAGGTGTTCCATCTGCGTCGTGGCAGGCAGCACGATGTCTGCCAGACGAGCTGTATCCGTCCACAGCTGCTCATGCACTACTGTGAACAGGTCTTTGCGGAGCAGTCCCTCAATCACCCGGTTACTGTTGGGCGCGACGGCGGCAGGGTTGCAGTTATACACATACAGCGCCATGATGGGTGGGTCATCCAGCGTGAGTAACGCCTCGCCGAGCTGGTTCATGTTGACGGCGCGCGGGTTACCCTGCAACAAGTCGGGGCGCTTCACGGCTTTCATGTTAAGTGGGAAGTGCGCGCTGGTGGACAACAACAGCCCACCGCCCAGCTCCTTCCACGCCCCGATGACCGCAGGCAGGCAGGTGATGGTGCGTATCATCATCCCGCCGTTGGTGTTGCGGGCGATGCCGTAGCCCAGACGAATGGCGGACGGTCGCTGCGTGGCGTAGGTGATTGCCAGCCGCTCGATGTCCTCTGAAGCGATACCCGTTATCTGCGCCACTCGGTCAGGCGGATACTTTTCGAGAACCCGGTCGCGCAGTGCCTCCCAGCCCACAGTATACTTGCGCAGGAACTCCTCGTCCTGAAGCCCTTCGCGAAAGATGACATGCATCATACCCAGAGCGAGCGCGCTGTCGGTGCCGTGTTCGAGATGCACGTGCCAGTCGGCGCATTCGGCGGTGCGGGTGCGGAAGGGGTCGATGACAATCAGCGTTGCCCCGCGCTTTTGGGCGTCGCGCAGGATAGCCATCATGTGCGTGCAGGTGCTGGCAGGATTCATGCCCCACACGATGATGGTGCGCGCGTAAACGAAGCTTTCGGGGTCTATCCCGCCCGACCAGCCCATCGTATAGTTGTAACCTGCCTCGGCGGCGGTGGAGCAGATGGTGCGCAGCAAGCGGGTGCAACCCATGCGATTCCACAGCCTGCCGTCGCACGCGGACATATTCACGATGCCCATTGTGCCCGCGTAGGAGTAGGGCAGGATGGCTTCGGCTCCGTAGCGCGCGATGACCTCCTGCCAGCGGGTGACAATGGTCTCCAGCGCTTCGTCCCATGAGATGCGCTCGAACCTGCCCTCTCCCTTCGCACCCACACGACGGTAGGGATACAGCACGCGGTCTGCGCTGTACACGCGCTCCTCGTATCGATTCACTTTACAGCACAGATAGCCGCGCGTGACGGGATGGTCGGGGTTACCCCGAACGCCCAGCAGGCGACCATCTTGCACCCGCGCCAGCATCGCGCAAGTGTCGGGGCAATCGTGCGGACAGACGGTTTTGATTTCCTGCACTTTGGACATGGTTTGAGTGTAGTTCGGGATGACGCCTCTCCGTTCCTGCTTCCGCCTTGGCGATAGCCTCACGGTATCGGAAGCGCTGAATCCAGTTATTCAGTAACAGGACGGACTGTACATCCGGCTAAGCATAGGTGTTGGTCGAATCCGAAAACCTCTTCAATAGCGTGGCGACGTAACAACACCAGCGACGTACAGTCAGTGAAAGAAGGTTTCACGTCCGAATACTTCAGGAAAAGCTCTTCTGCCTCGTACCACACTTCTTGATCCACATGAAGGATGTGAAGAACACGTTCTTCCTCTGCCTGCCTTACAAGGTGGATGAACTGCGAAGCTACAGAATGTCCGACATCGTAGCGAAGGCGAGTAATCACCTCGTCGAGCACAAAGTCAGAGGTTGCCACTGTTACGCGCTGCTCCAGTAGTTGGCGGTAGTGCTGGCTTCCTACCACATGATAGCGGTCAGTCCTTATAATCACGGAAAGCCAGCCACCTGCATCGACGAAAGTTACCCTCAACTTATCAGGTCCTCACGGCGAAGGTCATGATGGACAGAAGCATCTACAGGACCTTGCTCCGCTAAGCCTATCATTCGGTACAGGGGGGTAAAGTCGGAGGCTGCCCCTTCCTCTGGTGGCAGTACCCTGAACTCTACCTCCAGCACTGTGCCTTCCGGCAAGTTAATGGGTTCGTCCGGGATTATAGCTTTCCCATCAAAGCGTGCGCGCAAGACAACGCCCATCGAATAACACCTCCTCCTATCATTGTACCACTTCACGAGCCGAACCAGGTGTTACGGATCCCCAGAGAAAATATTCACACCTTCGTGCTATAGTGTCTTGGTGGTTACGAATCCTCGCTACGAAAGCACGAAGGGCACGAAGATAGTTGGGCGTCTGGGAGCAATAATGCCCACCTGAAGTATGCAAGAGAATCATCCCTCCCTGTGTACCGAGAGCCGGCCTCCCGCAATGCATAGCGCGAGAAGCACACCTACCGCAACAGGGTCGCCCAAACGGGTATACAGTGTGCGTTCGGTGCGCAGTTCTACCCCGTTGTATCTCAACATCGCTTCCGTAAACAGTGCTGCCTGCTGCAGGCATCGCCCCTGCGCGTCAAACACCGCGGAGATACCCGTCGTTGCCGAGCGCAACACCCATCGGCGCGTCTCCACCGCCCTCAGCGCACAAAACGCCAGATGCTGCGCCGCGGCAGGTGAACGGTCAAACCAGGTGTCGTTGGTCACCACGCACAGCAGTCGCGCCCCCCGACGCGCCATTTCGCAAGCGATGCGCGGCAAGGTGGACTCGAAGCATATCGGGGTGCCGATGCGCCACTGTGTTAACAGCACAAGCTCCTGACCTGCTGAGACGTCGGCACTTACCACCCCGAAATGCTCGATCCATGGCGTCCAGCGGCGGAAGGGCACATACTCGCCCCAGGGAACAAGGTGCTGTTTGCGATAGGACTGCACCTCGCCGTTCGGCAGGAAGGCGGTCACAGTATTGTAGGTGCGTTCCTCCTCGTCCACGAAGGTGCCTATCAGCACGGTAGCCCCTCGCGCGTTCGCCTGCTGGATAAGCTCTGAGAAGGGATAGGCGGTGGCATCAGGTACCAGCGACTCCGAGAACAACACGATGTCAGCTGGGTCACGGGCAAGTTTTGCCAGCGCGCGTTGCATACTCGCCTTCACCTGCTGTTGCATCTGCTCTGACCAGTGGCCGGTGGTATCCACGTTGGGTTGCACGACGAGAGCGCGGACCTGCTCGCTGGCAGGCGGTAAACTCAAACGCCACCATCCGAACAGCAACAACAGCAACGACACCTCCAGCGGAAGCAAAAGCGGTCGCCACTTGCGTCGGGCAAGTGCCTCAGCAATCGCGGCATTCACCAGCATCATCCATGCGCTCAGCCCCCACGCGCCCAGCAACTCTGCGCTCTGTAACGGCAGCAGATAGCGGTACTGAGAGACTGCCAGCTGCCCCCACAGGAAGCCCCATCCCCCTGCGCCACGCAGCCATTCTACCGCCACCCACAGCGCAGCTGTCCACAAAACGGGAAGGGAACTGCCCCGCATCCGCGCGTTGACCAGCGCAAACGCCCAGCCGAACAGCCCCGCAAACAGCGTCTGCGACAGCACCAGCGCACCCCAGGCAATCAGCCCCAGCCAGAAGCTGCCCGTCCACCGCGCCACGAACTGTTGCATCCACCACAGCAACACCCCGTAGAAACACGCGCCCCAAACCAGCCCGATGAGACACCCAAGCCGCGGGCGCGAGGCGGAACGCACGGCGAGTAAGAGCGGCACCAGCCCGACCCACGCCAGCCAGCCCCAGTCTACTGTTGGGAAAGCCAGCGTGAGCAACACCGCACTGAGAACAACGCCCACAAGCCTAAAGAGCCAGACCTTCACAAGAGGGATATTTCGCAGGAGAAGAAGGAAAGCCTGCTACAGTGCGATGCTACCGTGACGAATTGACTCTGCTGCTATTTGAGGATATAATCATGTTGCCGCGTGATGCCTTGCCTGTGGGTGTGATGCCACACGTTGCCGTATCCCGTGACGCAGCACATGGGCAGCGAGTATGGAAGACACACAATCCCTGAAAAAGCGGCTCGACCAGTTTCTGAACAAACAGCGTATCGCCATGTACAAGCCGATACAGGTTGCTGAAATCCTCTATCGGGTGCGTCTCGGTTTGGACGGCATGAGCCTTGATCAGATAGATAATGTGGAGGTTTACCGAAACCCTTCCAAGCACTAGCGAGACGTAGTGAGCAAAATGCTTATTCGGACAGGTCAGCACCTTATCGCAAAAGTTTCAGGATAACCTGTTTGAGGAAAATGCTGTGCCTCCTTCGCTACTGAAGCAGCTGGTCGAGGTAAACAATCAGTTCGGCGGTGTCGTGGAAAGATACATTTATCAGCGCTTTGCCCTTCGCCAGAAAGCCATAAGACCGGTTTACCACTACGTGAAGATGGTCAGGGAAGCAGGGGTAGACCAGTTTGACCTGACTCAGTTCTTGTCGTTGTTTCGCGCAGAATCGGGCTTAAGGCGCAGTATCGATAAGGCGTATGAGCTGGTGGTGTATGCACTATTCAGTGCGTTACTACAGGAATTGCGCGTCAAGGTACAGGTATCTGTGGAGCCAGCACAATCAAGGCTTTTGGAAGAGTTTGGTGACTTTACAAGAGTGGTAATGGGCATCGACTCACAGAGGCCCCTGCGCGAGTTCCAGGCGGGCATCTATCGCGCTGGAGTAACCAATGCTGCCGATAGGGGTTTAGACCTCTGGGCGAATTTCGGACCTGCTGTGCAGGTTAAGCATGTTTCTCTATCGGAAGAAATCGCCGAGGGTGTTGCACATGAGGTCCGGGCGGATGAGATAGTTATCGTCTGCAAAGATGCGGAGGAAGAGATTATCCGGCATGTTTGTGAACAGCTGGGGTAGCGTCTCAGGGGCATTATCAAGGAGAGCGACCTTGTGTCATGGTATCAACGGGCCCTGAGCCCCGCATGGCGGGATAGTTTGGGAAAAGCGTTAATAGACAGCCTGCACAGGGAACTGCAGCTGGAGTTTCCTTTTAGTGAAACTTTTGAGCCATTTTACAAGGAGCGCGGGTATGACCGAATTCCCAAGCCTGATGAGCCCTGTGCTTTCTGGGAAGCCGACCAATGGGCAGAAGCATAATATGTGTGAAGAGCGTTTTGTGCCTACCCTAACGATAGAGCAGGCGATTAGCAAACTTGCGCAGGACGAAACAGGAAAAAGGCAGTACTATCGGCCAGTTTACTCTATCCACAAATGGTGGGCGAGAAGGCCGGGAAGCCTCTTTCGCGCAATACTGTTATTAGCTGCCTTTCCCGAGCGCCGCGAGGAATTGCTACGCATCGATAAGAACGGCAGTATTTGCCCAGAGTCATTCTACTTTGCCGACCACGATTTAAGTAATGTGACGATACTGGACCCATTCATGGGTGGAGGAACCACTCTGGTCGAAGCCAACCGCATGGGGGCAAAGGTTATCGGATGCGACATCAATCCAGTCGCCTACTGGATTGTACGCGAAAGTCTGAAACCCGTCGATATTTCCAAGCTGCGCCATTACTTTCGAGAATTGGAACAGTCCGCTGGTGCGCGTATCAAAGCGCTGTACCGCACCCGCTGTGCCCACTGTAAAGAGCCAGCCGAAACGCTGTATGCCTTCTGGATTAGGTCAATCCCGTGCAAACATTGTGGACACGAGGTATTTCTGCACAAACGCAGTCTGTTGAACGAGGGCAGTAGTCGGAATCGTCCGCTTTCTCCCAGTAATCCAGCTATGGTTTTTTGTCCGTGCTGTACGAGACTTTTTGAATGGGGCGGCACGCAGCCTGCTGTCTGCCCAGACTGTGGTCATCGATTCAATCCCTATCAAGGTTATTACAATGGTGGGTTTTATCACTGCCCGCACTGCGGGAACGCGAACTCTTCCCTGCTGGCTACCATTAGAGGGGGGGCTTCGCTTGCCGAGCATCTGATAGCCATCGACTACTGGTGTCCCCGCTGTCGAACGCGATTATACAAAACCCCAGACGAAGAGGACCGACGGCTTATCGCACATTGTGAGGACGAGTTTCGTGCGAGGCGCGATTCCTTCGTCCTGCCCTACCAGAGGATACCCTCTGGAGCGTCGTCCCACCGCTGGAGACAACATGGTTACCGCTACTATCGCGAGTTGTTCAACCACCGCCAGATCATTGCGCTCAACTATCTTATCGCGGGAATCCGTTCCATAGAGGAGGCAGAGTATCGAAACTCTTTCTTTACGATATTGTCCAACATGCTTGAATACAACAACATGATGACACCTTACAATTATCCGCACCGAAAGCTGCACCACCTGTTCAATTATCATGCAATGCCGTTAACGACCACCCCCGTCGAGAACGCTGTTTGGGGGGCATTTGAGGAGGGCGCGGGAACTTTTGTCAACTGCTACAAACGCTACGAAAACGCTAAGCTATACTGCATCAAGCCCTTTGAGAAATTCAAGAGCTCCGACGGACAAGTAGTTACGCTAATGTCTCGAAGCGAAAGCATACATGCCCAATTCGTCGGTTCATATCAGGAACTGCTGCAGACCGAAAGAGGAGCACTTCTATTTTGCTAGGACTCCTCGCACCTGCCAGAGATACCAGACGGCTCGGTGGACTTTGTGATTACTGACCCACCTTATTACGACAATGTTCATTACTCGGAACTATCCAACTTCTTCTACGTTTGGTTATCTCAGCTGGTGGACGATGTACACTTTGAACACGAGCTGGTACCCACCGAGCGGGAAGCGATCGTCAACAAAGGAATGGGCAAGAACCACGAGGACTACCGTACACTGCTTACCCAGGTGTTCAGGGAGTGCCATCGAGTGCTCAAGGATGCAGGAAGGCTCATCTTTACGTTCCACCATAGCAAGCGACAGGCATGGTGGACCGTGTTCGAAGCATTAACTTCGGCAGGTTTTCGTATCGTGGACTACTTCCCTGTACAAAGCGAGTATCGGGTCAACCCCCACATCCGCAACAAGCAGGCTATCGATATGGACCTTGTGCTCGTCTCCCAAAAACGCTCACTGCCGTATACCGTACTGTCCCCTTCGCCATCCGAAGCCCTGGAGAGAGCTGTTCAGATAGCTGGCTCCTACCGAAATGGAACCAAGACCCTGTTATTCCTGCACTTTGTGGGTGAACTTTTGCGTTCCGCAAGTTGCATCCCGGAGGATTTGCCGCCCTCTTATGAGTGGTTTGAAGCCGCTTTAGACCTTTTCGAGACGCTGGCAAACAGTGTGCCTGCGGAATCTCATGAGTCCAATATGACGTCAGTACAGCTGGCACTCTTTGACGACAAAGCGTCGTACGGTGACTCATAGCGGTAGAGAATAGTGGGCAACTCCTTTTGCCTTCAGCGTTCAACACAAGAGTTGACGCCTCCCCTGTACCTGCGCTATACTGAAACCGTTACAGGAGGGAAAGGGAATGCGACGCTTTGTGAACTTGAACGGACAGATGGTCTCACCAGCAGAGGCAAAGATCGACCTGTATGACCATGGCTTTCTATATGGAGATGGTGTCTTCGAGGGCATCCGTGTTTACAACGGACGCATTTTCAAACTGCAGGAGCATGTGGACCGCCTGTATCACAGCGCACGTGCGCTGATGATTGGTATCCCCATCCGCAAAGAGGAGATGACCGAGCGCATTAAATCCGTCGTGCGCGAGAACGCCGAGACCAACTGTTACATCCGGGTGACCGTCTCGCGCGGGGTGGGGCTGGGCTTGGACCCCAAGCACATCCGTCTGGAGCCAACCATCGCCATCTCCACCGCCGACCTCGCCCTGTACCCACGCGAGATGTACGAGAACGGCTTGCACGTGGTGACCGTATCGACCCGCATTCCGCCCGCGCAGTGTCTGGACCCGCGCATCAAGTCGCTGGGGCGATATATCAACAATATCCTCGCGAAGATGGAGGCGAACCGCGTGGGTGCGGGCGAGGGTTTGATGCTGAATATCGAGGGCTATGTGGCAGAGGCAACCGGCGATAACCTCTTCATCGTCAAAAACGGCGTGCTACACACGCCGCCGCCCTCCGCGGGCATCCTCGCGGGCATCACGCGCGCTACGGTCATGATGCTGGCGGAGCAGATAGGCATCCCTGTGCGCGAGACGATGATGACCCTGTATGATGTTTATACTGCAGATGAGGCGTTCCTCACCGGCACTGCCGCTGAGGTCATACCGATGGTGACGCTGGACGAACGCCCCATCGGCACGGGCAAGCCGGGAGACATCACGAATCGCATCATTGCCGCGTTTCGGGAACACACACAGAGCAGTGGCACGCCTGTCTGAGCAACGGTGCGAGGTTTGTGGGCGTTTTGCCGTGCAGTGGCGGGTGCATGCCGACGGTCCTCCCCGACTGTTGTGTACAGAATGCACCCGCCGATACCTGGCGCGGCTCGCCCCTGAAAAGGCTCCAGCATATTTCGCGCTGCTTCAACCAGCCGCCGTTCATCAGCAGGGATCGCCAATGACCGCCTGTCCGCGCTGTGCTACCGAAACCACCCTGCTTTCTGCACAGGGAGTAGCGGGCTGCGCCGATTGCTACCGTTACCTTTCGCACGCGGTGGAACAATGGCTCCAGCAGTGGTCACTGCCGCTGCGCCACGAAGGCGAGCCTCTGCCGGAAACCGCTCATCACCTGACCGCGCCCCCCGCGTCCATCAAGCCGGATGCTTTCTGGCTGCACTCACTGCAGCCGCTGCAGGTAATCATCAGCAGCCGTACCCGATACGCTCGCAACTTCGTGTGGGCGCGCTTTCCCTGGTGCGCCGATAGCGCGGAGCTGGAGCAGGTACGCACTCGTGTGGAGCGAGCGGCACGCCTCAGCTCATGGCGTTTCGCCATATCGCCCACGCACCGCATGAAGCCCTCCGAAAGACAACGGTGGATAGACCTGCGCCTTGCCAGCCCTCCGCTGCGCGACAATACCCTGTATGGCTCGCTGATTGTGGATGAAGCGTGTGCGGTGAGTGTACTGGTCAATGAAGAAGACCACCTGCGGGTGCAGGCTATCCTGCCCGGCCTGCAGATACGTGAGAGCATCGCCCTGGCCCGCGCTGCTCTGGAGGCACTGGCACTGCAAGACGAGCTGGCTTTCTCCGACAATTACGGATGGTTGACCACCTCCGCCCTCAACATCGGCTGGGGGTTGCGCGTCTCGGTCATGATGTACACGCCTGCCATCGAGCGAATGGGTCAGTTGCAAACGGTTTGGCAAGCTGCTGCGGAACTGGGCGGCACTATTCGCGGTCTGTATGGTGAGGGAACTCCTGCCAGTGCGTTGTTTCAGGTGTCCAACACACACAGCATCGGCATTGACGAGGCAACCGTGGCTGCGCAGGTGGCAGGCACCGCACAGTTTATTGCTCAGGCAGAGCAGCGTGCGCGGGAGCAACTGTTGTTAACTCAAGCGCGACAGTTGCACGAAGAGGTAGAACAGGTGTATCATAATCTTGGAAGGGAACGCACCTTGAGAGCTGCAGATGCCTTGCAGATGCTGTCGGTGGTCAGCCTTGCCGCAATGGCAGGGTGGGGACACCTGACCCCTGAGGTCTGGAAAGAGATGCTGATGGCGGTGCGCTGGGAGGCACCATACGACGACGCCGAATGGCGCGCCATCCGAATGCGAACACTGGTGCGGCAAGTGCGCAACGGATAGTTCACCCTTCGCTCATGCGCTTGCATCTGCAGGGTCAAAACGGGTAACCTAATAGGCGGAAGAACCTTTTGGTGGAGTAAGGTCGGCTTTGCAGGCGCTGTCGAAGGGAGATACCATCCGCAAGCACCGCCGCTGCCGATCAAGGAGGTCTTATGTCAGCAATGTGGCAGCGATTCACTGAGCGTGCTCGCCGCGTTATCTTCTACGCCCAGGAAGAGGCGGGACGTCTGGGTGAAAACTATGTCAGCACCGAGCACCTGCTGCTGGGGCTGGTTCGCGAACCCGATAGCGTTGCCGCACGTATCTTGGAGCGTATGGGCGTCAGCCTCAGTCGTGTGCGCAGTGAGATCGAGCGACAGGTCTCACGGGGAGAGGGAAGGCTCGGGCAGGAAACACAGCTGACCCCCCGCGCCAAGCGCGTGATTGATCTCGCCTATGACGAGGCACGCCAGCTCAACAACAACTATATCGGCACCGAACACCTGCTGCTGGGCTTAATCCGTGAAGGGGAGGGACTGGCAGGCAGGGTGCTGGCACGGCTGGGAGTAGACCTGGAACGCGCCCGTCGTGAGGTGATGGCGTTGCAATCCAGCGATAGCGGTGCACCCGCGCCACGCCAGCGTTCACGCACCCCCACGCTGGACGAGTTCGGTAGAGACCTCACCGAGCTGGCGCGTCAGGACAAACTAGACCCCGTCATCGGCCGCCATAACGAGATCGAGCGCGTCATCCAGATACTCTCCCGCCGCACGAAGAACAATCCTGTGCTAATTGGTGAACCCGGCGTAGGCAAGACCGCTATTGCCGAGGGTCTGGCACAACGCATCGTCACCGGGGATATTCCGGAGGTATTGAAAGACCGGCGCATCGTGGCACTGGATCTGGCTGGGCTGGTTGCCGGCACCAAGTACCGTGGCGAGTTTGAAGAGCGCATGAAGCGTGTACTGGAAGAGGTGCGCAAGGCACAGGGCGAGGTCATCCTGTTCATCGACGAACTGCACACGGTGGTGGGTGCGGGCGCGGCGGAGGGTGCAATTGACGCCTCCAATATCATGAAGCCTGCGCTGGCGCGCGGTGAGCTGCAGTGTATCGGCGCAACCACGCTGGACGAATACCGCAAATACATCGAGCGCGACGCCGCGCTGGAACGACGCTTCCAGCCGGTGCAGGTACGCGAGCCAAGCGTAGAAGAGGCTATCGAAATCCTGCGCGGGTTGCGGGAGCGCTATGAAACACACCATCGCGTCAAGATTGAAGATGACGCCATTATCGCAGCGGTGCGCCTCGCAGACCGCTACATCACTGACCGCTACCTCCCCGACAAGGCGATTGACCTGATAGATGAAGCCGCATCGCGAGTGCGCCTGCAGTACTCCCTGCCGCCGCGCGAACTGCGACAGGTCAAGCAACAGCTTGCCCAGATAGAGAAAGAACTGGAGATGGCGCACAAATCTGGCGACTATTCGCGCGTGCAGGATCTGCGCTCGCAGCGCACGGTTCTCCAGAACCGCGCCGCCGACCTGGAGCAGGAATGGAACCTGAAGCGCCAGGAGATGCGCACCGTGGTCACCGAAGACGAAGTGGCGCACATCGTGCAGTCGTGGACGGGCATTCCTGTCTCGCGCTTGATGGAAGCGGAGACGGTGAAGCTGCTGAAGATGGAAGAGGAGCTGCACAAGCGAATCATCGGTCAGCACGAGGCGGTGGTGGCAGTCAGCAAGGCGATACGGCGTGCCCGTTCCGGGCTGAAAGACCCCAAGCGACCGATAGGAACCTTCATCTTCCTCGGTCCCACCGGCGTTGGCAAGACCGAACTGGCGCGTGCGCTGGCGGCTTTCCTGTTTGACAACGAGAACAACCTCATCCGCCTCGACATGTCCGAGTACATGGAGCGGTTTGCGGTATCGCGACTGGTGGGTGCGCCTCCGGGCTACGTGGGCTATGAAGAGGGTGGTCAGCTCACCGAAGCGGTGCGCAGGCAACCCTACTCGGTGGTGCTGCTGGACGAGATAGAAAAAGCGCACCCCGAAGTGTTCAACATCCTGCTGCAGATTTTCGAGGACGGTCGCCTGACCGACTCGCAGGGCAGGGTGGTGGACTTTAAGAACACGGTTATCATCATGACCTCCAACCTCGGCGCGCGCTCCATTCAGGGCGAACCCAGTATGGGCTTCCTGAGCGCAAGCAAGCCCAAGGAGGAGACCGAGCGCGAATACGAGAGCATGAAGGGGCGCATCATGGAGGAGCTGAAGCGCACCTTCCGCCCCGAGTTCCTCAACCGCATCGACGAGATTGTGGTGTTCCACGCGCTGACCTTTGCCGAAATCCTGCAGATTGTGGACCTGATGGTGGGGCGCGTGGCACAGCAGGCGCGTGCGCAGGGCATCGAGCTGGAGGTCACCCAGGAAGTACGCGAGATGCTGGCGCGCGAGGGCTTCGACCCGCAGTTCGGTGCGCGCCCGCTGCGTCGTGCAGTGCAAAGACTGATTGAGGACCCGCTGGCGGAGGAAATCCTGCTGGGACGCTTCAGCGAGGGAGATACGGTGCTCGCCTCGCTGGACGAAGACGGCAGGCTGGTGTTCCTGAAGAAGGAAACCTCCGAGGCGGAGAACCCGCCAGAGCCTGCAGGAGTAGGCTAAGCGAAAAGCGAACATCCCGCCGGAAAACCGGCGGGATGTTCCGTTTGTAAGACCTCAGTCTACCCTCGCCCCGCTCCCGCCGGTACGCGCTCTTCCTGCAGGGATTCCTCGAGCGTTTCCTTGCCACGCTGGATGGTTCCTATCGCCTTTGCCAGCACCGCTTCGAGGTTGTTAAGCACATCGCGAGCATATTCATCCGCCCCACGCCGAATCTGACGCGCATCCTCCCTCGCGCTGGCAACGATATGTTGAGCCTGCTCTTTTGCCATCAACACAATCTCGCTCTGGTCTACCATGCGCTGTGCCTGCAGGCGTGCTTCCTCCAGAATGCGTGCCGCCTCCGCTTTACTCTCCTCGATAATGTGGTTTGCCTCCTCACGAGCGGTTTCCAGAATGCGGTCTCGCTCGCGCGTGACATTGCTGGCACGTTTCACATCCTCTGGCAACGAAGCGCGGATGCGGTTGACCAGCACAAAAAACTCATCGTGGTCCAGCCCAACCGTGAGCTTGAGCAGGGCAATGTACTTCGTGTTCTCTACCAGCTCCTCCAGCTGTTTCAGAAGTTGCAGGATCTCTATTGGTATCACCCCCCGTGATTGGCTTCCCGATTTGGCAATGTTCTCCCCAGTTTTCGATAGAGATACGGCTC
The DNA here is from genome assembly GCA_023511455.1 of Bacillota bacterium. Lineage (NCBI taxonomy): Bacteria > Bacillati > Bacillota > Bacillota bacterium. Next base: position 6,252 of record JAIMBJ010000039.1, on the reverse strand, counting down.
GACCGCTTTGGGAACCAGTCCCTGTACGCTACCTCCCAGCCGGGCAATCTCCTTGACCACGCTGGAAGATAGAAAAACGTACTCGGAATTGGTCATCATGAAAATGGTTTCTATCTGTGGACACAGGCGCCGGTTGGTCAGCGCCATCTGCAGTTCGTAGTCGAAATCGCTGACTGCGCGCAGCCCCTTCACAATTACCTGCGCTCCACGCTTCATGGCGAAATCGACCAGCAACCCTTCGAAGCTCTCCACCTGCACGTTAGGCAAAGAGGCGCAAACTTCCTGCAAGATAGCCATGCGTTCTTCAACGGTAAACAACGGTTGTTTGGAAGGGTTGGGCGCCACCGCAACAATCAACTTCTCGAACAGGCGCGACGCCCGTACGATGATATCGTAATGCCCGCTGGTGACGGGGTCGAACGAACCAGGGTATACCGCTATTCTAAATGGTGCCATTTCAGCTCACCGTTGCCAGCACCGCCCTCGGCATGTTGCGCTGCATCGCGCTCTGCAGCAGACGGTGTTGGGGTTGTTGGAGTTCCGGATCGGCGCGCACCGTGTTGAAGGCTTCCTGTCGGGCTAGCTCCAGCAGTTCCGCATCGCGCAGGATGTCCGCCACGCGCAGGGAGGGCACGCCACTCTGCCTGGTGCCGTAAATCTCACCGGGGCCGCGCAGGCGCAGGTCTTCCTCTGCAATCACAAAACCATCATTGGTGCGCACCAGCACGTCCAGACGCCGATTGGCATCCTCGCCGTTCGAATCGCTGATAAGGATACAGTAGGACTGATGTGCCCCCCGACCCACGCGCCCACGCAGCTGGTGCAATTGCGCCAGACCGAATCGCTCTGCATCCTCAATCACCATCACCGAGGCGTTGGGCACATCCACGCCCACCTCGATGACCGTGGTGGAAACGAGGATGTCTATCTCGCCCGCGCGGAACCGCTCCATGATTTCTTCTTTCTCCATCGGCTTCATCTGTCCATGCAGCAAGCCCACGCGCAGTTCTGGGAACACCTCCTCCTGCAAGTGCTTTGCCAGATCCTCTGCCGCCTTTACCTGCAGCTTCTCGGACTCGGTTATCAGTGGGCAGACGACGTAAGCCTGCTGTCCCTGCTGAATCAGCTTGCGCACCGCCTCATACACCTGTGCACGCTGGTGGGCACGTTTGCGGTGTGTTTTCACCGGCCTGCGCCCGGGCGGCAGTTCGTCGATGATAGAGAGGTCGAGGTCGCCGTACAGGGTCATGGTCAGCGTGCGAGGGATGGGCGTGGCGGTCATGACCAGCACGTCAGGGTTCTCACCCTTTTCGCGCAGGGCGGCGCGTTGCAGCACCCCAAAGCGGTGTTGCTCGTCGATAATCACCAGCCCCAGCTTGCGAAACTCGACGCCCTCCTGAATCAGCGCATGTGTGCCCACTGCCACCTGCGTGATGCCTGTGGCGATGCGCTCGCGCACCGACTTTTTGCCGCGCTGGGTGAGACTGCCCACCGCCAGGTCCACAATGATGCCCAGTTTGCGGAACAGGCGCGAAAGCACAATGAAATGCTGTTCCGCGAGGATTTCGGTTGGAACCATCACCGCCGCCTGATAGCCGTTTTCCACGCACGCCAGTATCGCCGCCGCCGCCACGATGGTTTTGCCCGAACCCACGTCCCCCTGCAACAGGCGATTCATGGGATACTCCCGCGCCATGTCGCTCCAGATTTCCTCAATCACGCGCCTCTGGGCGCTGGTAAGGTCAAAGGGTACAATCTCATGCAACTTGCGCCAGAGTACCTCTTTGTCAATGCGGAATCGGATACCGGGTGCGCCGGTGGTCTCCGCAATCTTGCGCTGGGCGATGTGCAACTGCAGCAGGTAGAACTCTTCAAAAATCAACCGTCGGCGTGCGCGCTCCAAATGTTCCATGCTCTCGGGGAAATGGGCGTTGCGCACCGCCTCTGCGAAGGGCATCAGGTTCAGCCGACGACGCAGGTCTGGGGGCAGGCAGTCTATCAGTGCCGGCTCGTAGGCCTGCAGGGCGTTGTACATGATGCGGCGCAGGCGCGACTGCGGCAACCCTTCCGTCAGCGGATACACCGGCACGATGCGGTGTGCGGCGAGTGGGTCGCTGTCCGTCAGCGGCTCCCACTCCGGGGTCTGCATCTGGTAGTGATAGGGCGCCTGTTGCACCACACCGTATGCCACGATGTCCTGACCGCGCATCTTCAGGAACTTGTCCTTCAGATAGGGCTGATTGAACCACACCAGTTCCAGAGTGCCTGTGCCGTCATCGATAATGACCTTGGTAATGGTCATCTTCGGGCGCGGGGAGACGTTATCAACGGCAACGATGCTCCCATGCACCGTAACTGCCTCACCCGGAACCACCTGCGAAAGGGTGCGAAAGTGCGTGCGGTCCTCGTAGCGCCGTGGGAGGTGCATCAGCAGGTCGAACACGGTGTAGATGTTCAGTTTGGCAAGCACCTGCGCCAGAGCCTCGCCCACCCCTTTGACGAATCGCACTTCGTCATCCAGACTTCTCTGGCGGGCAAAGGCTGGAGAGGCCGCCGCTCGCGGAGATGATGTTTTGGAGGATACTGAACCGTCCATCCTTCCCCCATCCCACCGAAGATTGCGCCCTGCAGGGATAGATTGTAAACGTTCGGGAGGCGGTTTGTCAAGGAGCCTCGAGGGTGTTCGAGAAGTGGTAGGGGTCAGGCAATTGCAATAGTCTCGCAGAGTTGGCGACACAAAGCGATATCCTCTGTCATTCTGAGCGAAGCGAAGAATCTCTTTTGAGGTGCTGAGATGCTTCGCGTGCGCTCAGCATAACAGGAAAGTGTCGCTTCAGTCGCTGGAACAAGCCGCGAGGCGATTTATCGAACACCCTCTTCTTAGCTTGACAATATTTTCCCGATATGGTATAGTAGAAACGTCATTCGCGACAAAGTGGTTCCGAGTTCGACGACAGACGAGGAAGTCGCCTCAAGGGAGGGGCGCAGTCTCTCGTTTTTTCGTTATTGCCCGCGATTGGGCAACCGCGCACTGTAGCACCCCAACGATACGCAACGCCGCGTCTGGAGAGGCTTTGCCGCTCCACGTACTTCCGTTAAAACCCAAAACACTTTTCAGGAGGTACAGACATGCGACGTTTCCTGGTGTGGTGCGCTTGTGCGCTGTGGGTAGTGGCTACAGTGCAGGCACAAGACGCGCTCAACGTGCAGACCAGTGGTCTGCTGGATGTGTACGCGGGCTACAATTTGAACAATCCGCCCGCCACGGCGCCCGGCGCGAACCAGAACACGGTGCGCGCGTTTGACCAGCGTTCTGGGGCACTGGCACTCAGCCTGCTGGAGGTCAACCTCACTCAGAAGCCAGAACCGCTCGGATTTACCGTGACCTTGACCGCAGGCAAAACCGCTGACATCGTGCACTACATGCCGGGCGAGGACAAGTTCAAGCTGTTTCAGCAGGCGTTTGTGAGTACGCAGGTTGGAAACTGGACCATCGACCTCGGCAAGTTTGTGACTGCGTTGGGGGCGGAGGTGATCGAATCCTCAGCCAACGACAACTACTCGCGCTCGCTGCCGTTCGTCTACGCCATCCCCTTCTACCATACCGGCATCCGCGCCTCCACCGGTCTCGGCGCAGGATGGAGCTTGCAGGCGATGGTGGTCAACGGCTGGGACATCACTGAGGAGAACAACGGTAAAAAGAGCTTCCATGTGGCGTTCGGCTACTCCAGCGACCAGATAACCTTCGTACAGAACGTTATCACGGGCGACGAGGCGATTGCACCGGCAAGCGGGGCACGCACGGTGCTGGACACGGTGCTGTTCTACAAGTTTGGCGCGGATAAAGTCGGTCTCAACGTCGACTTTGGCGAGGACAAGTCGGCATCTGCAAAGTGGCTCGGCTACGCGCTATACTACCGGCGCGCCCTACCCAAAGACCGCGCTGTCGCCCTGCGTTACTCCTACTTTGACGACAAGGACGGCTTCCGCACCGGAGTGGTGCAGAAGCTCAGCGAGTTCACGGTGACCTACGAGTACCCCATCGGAACATCGGTGAGCCGCTTCGAGATACGGCTTGACCGCTCGAACCAGCCGTTCTTTTTAGACAGCGGGGGCACAGCCAGCAAGAAGGAGCAAATCACCGTGGTGTACTCGCAGGTCTTGAGATTCTAAGGAGGTGCCGACATGCAAACACTTGCACGATGGTTTCTATCGAAACGACTGATGTTCGCGGGCGGGCTGTTTGCGATGCTGACGTTGACCGCCTTGCGGGCGTGGGCGCAGGAGAACCCCAGCGTGGAGCAGACCCTTGCCAACCACAAGATGCTGCTGGACACCATCTGGGTGATGGTCGCCGCCTTTTTGGTGTTCTGGATGCAGGCAGGGTTCGCGTACGTCGAAGGCGGACTCACCCGCGCCAAGAACACCAACAACATCATGATGAAGAACCTGATGGATTTCTCCATTGGTTCGGTGGCGTTCTGGGCGGTCGGTTTCGCGTTCATGTTCGGCGATGGCAACCCGTTTATCGGCTTGAGCGGATGGTTTCTCAGTGGAGCCGATAACTCGCCTGCGACAGGAGATGCCTATCAGGGCGTCTACAGCGCGCTGAACTGGACGGGCGTGCCGCTGTTCGCCAAGTTCATGTTCCAGCTGGTGTTCGCCGCGACCGCCGCGACCATCGTTTCGGGAGCGATGGCGGAGCGCACCAAGTTCAGCACCTACCTCATCTACAGCTTTGTGGTCACCGCGTTCATCTACCCTGTTGTCGGGCACTGGGTATGGGGCGGTGGCTGGCTGGCAAAGCTGGGCATGTGGGATTTCGCTGGTTCCACTGTGGTACACTCCACCGGGGGATGGCTCGCGTTGGTTGGCACCATCATGCTGGGTCCACGCATCGGTAAGTACTCGCGTGATGGCAAGCCGCAGGCTATTCCGGGGCATTCGTTGCCGATGGCAACGCTGGGGGTGTTCATTCTGTGGCTGGGCTGGTTCGGGTTCAATCCGGGCTCCACGATGGCGGCGGACGCCTCGATTGGGCAGATTGCCCTAACCACCAACCTGGCAGCAGCGATGGGCGCCATCGGCGCAGTGATAACCTCCTGGCTGTCGCTGAAAAAGCCGGACGTCAGCATGGCGTTGAATGGCGTGCTGGCGGGACTGGTCGCCATTACGGCTCCCTGCGCCTTCGTGTCGCCCCTGTCGGCAGCCATTATCGGGCTGGCGGCAGGCGTGGTGGTGGTGTTCTCGGTCATCTTACTGGATCGGGCGAAGGTGGATGACCCCGTGGGCGCGGTGTCGGTACATGGCGTGTGCGGCGCGCTGGGTACCATCGCGTTAGGGCTCTTTGCGCAGGAAGGCTACGCTCCACCCAACACGACGGGCAACGGCTTGCTGTTCGGCGGCGGGTTTCAGCTGCTTCTGGCGCAAACCATTGGCGTCGTGGCTGTCCTTGCGTGGTGCGTGGTGACGGGGCTGATTCTGTTCGGCTTGCTCAAGGTGACGGTGGGCATCCGCGTCTCGCCTGAAGAGGAGATCGAAGGGCTGGACGTGGGCGAACACGGCATCAGCGCTTATCCGGACTTCGTGCTGGCAACGCCCGGACAGTTCAGCCTGAGTGGGGCTGGGCTAACAGGCTCTGCAGCCGGCTCCCGCGTGACTGCACCCGGACTGGAGAACCCATCGCCGGAAACAAACACGTAACAGGCAGGAGGTAATCACCTATGGTCAAGGTTGAAGCCATTATCCGTCCACAGAAGCTGGACGACGTCAAAGCCGCACTGGACGAAATCGGCATTGCGGGTATCACCGTGACCGAAGTGCATGGTTCGGGCAAGCAAAAGGGCTACACCCAGACCTACCGCGGCGCGGAGTACACCATCAACCTGCTGCAGAAGGTGAAAATCGAGGTAGTCATACCCGAGAACCTTGTGGAGCAGGTGGTGGAGGTCGTTCAGGAGGCGGCCCGAACGGGCGAAATCGGTGACGGGAAAATCTTCCTCATCCCTGTTGCCGACGCTATCCGTATCCGAACCGGCGAGCGCGGCGATTCAGCGGTCAAGTAGCTTGCACCCTCCGCCCCTCTTCCCCAGTGGAAGAGGGGCGTTTTCCTCAAACTGCGCTGCATGAGCATAAGCGAGTGCTACCTCTTTGCGGGTGCATCTGGAAGCGGCTCAATCGTCGCCGACCTCGCCAAAATTGCCTACGAGAATGCCGAAGTCAAACAACGTCACCTCCTCGTCACCGTCTAGG
>JAIMBJ010000038.1 GCA_023511455.1 Bacillota bacterium | reverse complement strand
GGGGTGAGGGCAAACCACCACCTCCGCCAGAAGATTTTTTCAAAAGTTTCCCGCCGACCCCCGCAAAAATGCCTTGACAAATCTGCAGGCGGTTTAATATAATCAATATAGTAGAGCAGTCTCCTGCGGTTTCTGGAAGTTCCTGAAGGCTTTCAAAACCATCACACAAGGAGGGTGCTGAAAAATGCTACGACGGTTTCCGTACCTGCGCACACTCGCTACGGTGTGCATCCTGAGCCTCACCGTGCAGGTGGCGGCTCCGCTCTTCGCTTCCCCCAGCACAAGGGGGGGTAAAAACGACATTTGCAAGCCTTTCCACTGACAACAACACCTCTTCTTCCAAACTCCTGACGTGGGCAAACAGTTTATGGAACCTCGTGCTCTCTACCCTGCAATCCGCCAATCCGCCTCTGCCACCTGCGCCAGGTTCCCCGCACCCCTGGCAGCCGGGCTATCCCGTCTATTCGGGGGTGGTCAACCTGGCAACGGGTAACCTGCAACTGGTGCATCCGGTGTGCAGCTGGGGCGGCAAAGGGGGCGGCATCTCCTTTGTGCTGACCTTCAACAGCCAGAGCGCACGCAGCAGCAGCGTGGGTCCGAAGTGGACGCATTCCTACCACTGGCAGGTGATTTCGCAGGGCAATCAAGCCATCGTGGTGGCTGGGGACGGCACGGAGACGGTGTTCACCCTCTCTGGTGGTCAATATCTGCCTCCAGCAGGGGTGTATGACCAGCTGGTGCGCCACGCGGACAGCACGTGGACGCTGACGCACAAGGGGGGCTTGAAGCGCTATTTCCTCGCCGACGGCAGGTTAGACCGTATCGTAGACCTCAACGGCAACACGGTGCAGTGCACTTACAGCGGGGGCAATCTGGTGTCGGTGACCGACGCTTGCGGTCGGGTGTTGCAGTTGGGATACAGCGGTTCGCGGCTGACGAGCGTCACCGACGCGGAGGGCAGGGTATGGACGTTGAGTTACGACGGCAGCGGTCGGCTGGTGTCGGTGAATGACCCGCTGTTGAACGGGGTGAGTTACTCCACGCAGTTCGGGTATGACGCCAACAACAACGTGGTACGCATCACGAACCGCTTGGGCAAGACATGGAGTTACGGTTACAGCACGAACAGTCGGTTTGCGAGCATGACCGACCCCGACGGTCGGGTATGGAGTTTGAGTTACAGTTCCGGAGGGGGTATCGAGCGTTACGGGCGCGATGCTCAGCCGATAGATGCCACCTCGCCGATACCCATGCCTCCGATTGCCAGCGAGGGTGGAGTGCGCGACCCCAGTGGGGTGAGTGTGCATTATGGCATGACCAGTAGCGGTGAGTTAGGTGTCCTGCGCGACGCTTTGGGCAATCAGACGGTGTTCAATTACGACGCTCAGCACAACCGCACGGCGATGATGTTGCCCAGTGGGGCAGTGTGGCAGTATAGCTATGACGCTCGTGGCAACCAGCTTAGCGTCAGGGACCCGTTGAACAACACCACCAGTTACCAGTATGGCAGTTACGGCCGGGTGACGCTGGTGCAGGACCCGCTGGGCAACCAGACGCACTACGGTTACGATGCGCGGGGCAACCTGACGCAGGTGACCGACCCGTTGGGCAACACCACCAGTTACATGGTGGACAGTTCGGGTTTGGTGACGGCGGTGACCGACGCGATGGGCAGGCAGACGCAGTTCAGTTACGACAGCACGGGCAACCTGACGCAGGTTCGTGACCCGTTGGGCAACACCACCCGTTACAGTTACCAGTGCTGTCGGGTGACGCAGCGCACGGACGCACTGGGCAGAGTGACCACCTACAGTTACGACGGTTGGGGCAGGTTGGTGGGGATAGACTACCCGCAGAGCGCGGACGTGTCGTTGCAGTATGATGCGGAGGGTCGGTTGACGCAGGCGGTGGACGGCACGGGCACGCGCACCTTTGAGTATGACAGTTGGGGCAGACGGATACGGCAGACCGCGCCTGCAGGCACGTCCACGGCGACGTATGATGCGGCGGGACGGTTGACGAGCCAGACGGATGTGACAGGCAGGCAGATAACGTATCAGTATGACGACGCAGGCAGGCTGGTTCGGGTATCCGACCCGACGAGTTGGGTGCAGTATACCTACAACGCGAACAGCGCGGTGGTGCGGGAGACCTACTCCAACAACACGCGGGTGGAGTATGTGTATGACGGCGCGGGTCGGGTGACGAGCGTGCAGCATCGGGTGCACTCCACGAACGCGCTGATCATCGGCTACGCGGTGACGTATGACGCGGCGGGCAGGGTGGTTCGCATCAACGAGTCTCCGTCCAGCGCGGTGACGACGTATCAGTATGACGGTGCGGGTCGGTTGCTTCGGGAGGAGCGGACGGTGAACCGCCCGTATTTGGGGGAGTATCAGTATGACGACTCGGGCAACCGTACCTTTGCGCGTCGGGTAGAGAACGGGGTGGAGACGCATCGTGGCACGTATACGTATGACGGCGCGGGCAGGCTGATACAGGTGGTGGACGCGGCGACCAATACCACCGAGAACTACGTGTGGAACGCGGACGGCACGTTGGCGAGTTTTCCGGGGCCGGGCTACACGCGGTTATTGGAGTATGACGAGGAGGGGAGGCTCATCCGCATTCGTCGGGACTACGGCGGGGGCAACGTGCAGCTGGCGTATGAGTATGGGTATGGTTTTGACGGCGGTCGTCGGTGGCGCAAGGACTACGTGAACGGGGTGTGGACGCGGTATCCGTGTGGTGTGGCGTGCGGAGCGGGCGAGTTGGTGGAGCAGCAGAAGCCGCTGGAGGGTGGCAGCTGGACGGTGAGTGCGCTGTACTTGCAGGGCATCTCGTTGGTGCGTCGGAACAATGAGTGGCATCACTTTGACCCGTTAGGCACGGCGGGTGTGATTACGAACAGGAGCGCACAGGTGGTCAGCAACAACCTGTATGACGTGTTTGGGGTGTTGCGGTATCAGCAGGGCAGTGCGCAGACGCCGTGGAGATTGGAAGCTGCGTTTATCGATGCGGAGCAACTGCTAAATGCAGGTAAGGGGATGCTATTAGTCCCTCGGGTCGCTAATGCCACTCGAGGGTTTTCATGGCGTTGGCCCCCCTTCAGATTACCACCTTGGCTCAGGCCTCCTAAAGTGCCGCCAGGTGTTTGGTTTGGGGTTTGCGGCGTGTCGTGTGTTTCCCTGCTTGTGGACGTTTTGTCTAATTTCTACGGCACCTGTGCCAACGTCGGGAGCGGTTCTGCTCGTTTACACTGTGCCGTTTGCACAACGTGGCGGCAGGGCGGAGGCATGCAGTTAGTCCTTGCGACATGCGTCGGGTGCTTGTGTGGAGTGTTCGGCGGAGGCTTATTGGGCGGCTTTGCGTGTGGGGCGCTGCTCGTACCTGGCATCATGGAGATACTGTGCGCAAGCTATCCGAAACCAGAAGAGCCACCGCACTATTACTTCATACCCTATCCAGTGCCCTATCCTGTGCCGGCGCCGGTGCCCAAGCCACCATCTGGTCCAATGGTCATCTAAGAATACGTGTATGGGTAGGAAGCAGGACAGGAGACTTCTAAGTTGTTCAGATAGTAGCTCCGTAGGAAGCTCCTGTTCTGCCCCCAAATAGAAGAGGAGCTAAAACAATGACCGCTCCGACATTGAGGAGGTGAGAAATGAGACGATTTGTGCGCTATGTTAGCGAGCTAATCGGGGTTCCATTCGCGATGACGGGTCAGGCGTATGTACTTATCAGTGTTCTATTCTGGAAAGAACAGCCTGCCCTTTGGTCGTTTGCATTCCATTGGGGTGGCTCGTCTGCCATGGGTTGTTTCCTTGGCTACATCATTTGGAGTGACGAGGCGCGCCAGATCGAGGCGGATGGGGGCAAGGTAGACGACCGGCCAGGGTGGGCGCTGTTAATTTGCGCCGGCTTAGGGGTGGTCATAGCCCTTGTGAGCGGCTTTGTACCTAAGTCTGCGCCGTACCCCGAAGCGCTCAAGGTAGTTTTGTCGTTGTGCCTGTTTGGTCAGCAGGTTTTTCTCTGGGTTGCGGCACACACAGGGGCACGCGAGTTTCGTCAGTGTCCCAGCGTGGATACTTATGAGAGGAAAACCGGTGTGGAGCAACAACCTGTATGACGTGTTCGGGGTGTTGCGGTATCAGCAGGGCGGTGCGGAAACGCCGTGGAGGTGGGAGCAGCAGGCGCAGGCTGAAGAAGGACTGTTCGCCGCACGAGCTGGATACCTGTACGTGAAAATGGAACTCGGACGAACTATGGTAAACATGCAGGGGCGTTTCAGTCCCCTCGCTTTCAGATGGTTTCGGATCGACCGTGACTGCCTGCAGGATTGCTTCTTCGACTTCATTGTTGGCTTTGGTGCAGGCTGCGGAGGAGCACTCATCGGAGCGGGAAAGGCGTGTGCGTTGTGCGTAGCAACCGCCTTGCTCTCGTGTGCTGTGTCGCCACCCTCCTGCTCCTTGGCGCTTGGATTGTGCAACGCCATCTGCGGTCCAGGAGTCATTCAGAACTGTCTCGCAGCAGGGCTAATTGGTGGTGCTGCCAATTTCGTTATCTGCTATCGCTCCTGTGTGCGGGATAAGCAAAGAGCCGTCGTTAGCGTCCCTGTCTATGTAGGTCCTAGTCCGACGCTGAATTGAACTTGATGCCCGCTGGTGGTGACATCGGCGGGCATCACATCACCTTGATTTGGGAGGTACTGGATATGCGACCAGAGAAAACCATACTCCTTGTGTTCGATACCTTAGCAATGGTGGTGGCTGCTTACCTGCTACCATCTGTGAACGCAGCGTTCGGGGTCGGGTTGGTTGGAGGAGCGGTTTTGGAACTGTGGAGGTGCAGAAATCAGCCAATCACGATACCGACTCTTAAGCCGCTCAATCAGGGACATAAATGGCTGTTGACAGGCTTCCTTCTTACTTTGTGGGTAATCGTACAGGGGCTGCTGTTTTGGATGGCTCTGACATTGACGACATATGGTCGTGAGTTTTCTCTAAGGTTGGTTGGTGTCACGGCAGGATATTCGTTAAGTAGGGTAGCTGTATTTGCTGCCCGATGGATGAGGCAAAGCGGCGACATGTAGACTACCAACGCGTATTTTGCCTCTAATTGGTGGCAAACACTGTGTGCAGGAACGCAACAAGCTATACAAGTGTATATCTGTTTGAGCCCGTGTATTTCGCATCACCTCGACCCGTTAGGCACGGCGCAGGTGATTACGAACAACTCGGCGAGCGTCATCAGCAACAACCTGTATGACATATTCGGGGTGTTGCGGTATCAGCAGGGCGGTGCGGAAACGCCGTGGAGAGCTTCTCATCTTGCACTAGGAAGACTGCGTTTGGGAGATGAAGAGCTCCAAACCGCTGGAGCAACAGACCAACTAATAGCTTCCAGTAGTATACTGGCTAACTGGGCACGATGGAATCCCTGCGCTACCCCTTTAGAGGATTGCCTATACCAGTGCTGGCGCAATTACATTGCGCGCCAAGCTTTTTGCTATAGGCAGTATTACCGATGCCTGAAACGCTGTTGGATTCCAATCTACTGCTACTACAAGTGCCACCCGCAACTTTCTGTCTGTTTGGGAGGGGCATACAGGGATTTCTTGCAGTGCCAGATAGACTGTTACAACACATACCTCTACTAAGGGAGGGTGTACAATGGTAGGTAAGACTGCATTCTTCAGTCTAGTAACCCTAGGTATCTACTGGGTTGTGCTCTCAGTAACACACAATCTAAGTTCGGAAAAAGTGCTACAGGATCGATACTTCCAGGTGTATCAACTCTGGGAGCAAGCAAGCCAGCGTAACCCTGAGTTGCCCCCTCCCCTACCTCCCCCAACTTGCCCTGTGCCTTCGCCGCCTTTACTATCGGCAGCAGTAGCTTTCGGTTTTTGGGGAGCAATTCGCAGCCTTTTACCCAAAAGGAACTGGCTAATAGCTGGATGGGGGATAGGGGGGGTGTTGATACTTGCTTCACTCTTCGGGCAGTTAGCGGGTGGTGCGGAGATATTCACACTGCTGGTCAATTTACTGCTCCTAATAGTCGCTTGCCTAGGAGGGGTTTATGCTGGCATTTTGGCGGATCGCGTGTCCGAAGAGGGGTGGATAGTACGATTACGCCGGAGGGGAGCAGGTGAGTAAATCTGCTTCACGAGATCTCGCCCTCGCATGTCGAGTGACATCACTTTGGCCCTTTGGGCACGGCGCAGGTGACCACGAACGGGAGCGCACAAGTGGTCAGCAACGACGTGTATGACCTGTCCGGGGTGTTGCGGTACGAGACTGTTTGAACAATGCGAGACGCCACGCAGCTAAAAGCCTCTTGCAGAGTGTGCGACATAAAGCGACATAATCTGTCATTCTGAGCAGAACGAAAAATCTCAGAGATCCTTCGCTGACGCTCAGGGTGACAGGACGCGAGATGATTCGATTGCGTTCGGCATGACACGAAGATGCCTCTGTAGTCGCTGTGGCGAGCCTTGAGACGGCTTATTGGACACTCCCTGAGACGGTATCGGAAAAACTTACCAAATGCTGCCGCAGATTTCGGGTGGCATGACACCCAATACAGGGTTGAAATCACTGGTTATGACCGTTTGGTCGCGGGACACCAGCCGCAAACATCAGCTGTAGCCTGCGCTTGACCGCACGCACCATGAAGTATGCGGCGGCATCAGGTGTAGCCCGGTTGTCCGCAGGACTCCTGCATCCCCATCGGGAAGCAGTACTCCACGTAAAGCGAGTGCAGAGGTACGGAGATGTCGGATATGCAGAATCCATCCCAAAACACCCCTTATGTGGAGCATCGACCGGCATATCACTTCCTGCCGCCCAAAGGGTGGATGAACGACCTCAACGGCTTGGTCCACTTTCGCGGGGAGTATCACCTGTTCTATCAGCATAACCCGGAGGCGGCAGTACCCCGAAACATCGTGTGGGGACATGCGGTCAGCCTCAACCTGGTGAACTGGAGGCACCTGCCCGTTGCCCTGCGCCCCGACCAGCCCTACGACAAAGATGGCGTGTGGACGGGATGCATGGTGGACGATGGGGGTACCCCAACCGCCGTCTACACAGGGGTGCATACGGAGGTGCAGTGTATTGCTACCAGCAAGGACATGGTGCGGTGGACGAAGGCGCCGGAGAACCCCGTCATCGCCGCGCCGCCGCCTGGTGTGGAGGTGACGGGCTTTCGCGACCCTTACGTGTGGCGTAGCCGCGACTGGTGGTATGCGGTGGTGGGGTCGGGCATCAAGGACGTGGGAGGTACCATCTTTTTGTATCGTTCGCGAGACCTGCGCCGCTGGGAATATCTGGAGCCTGCGCTGGTGGGCAAAAAGGAGGAGACGGGCGAAATGTGGGAGTGCCCGAACCTCTTCCAGCTGGGCAGGAAGTGGGTGTTGTGGACATCGCCCGTGCCGCTGGGGCGGGTGATTTACTTTGTGGGCACGTTCCGCAAGCACCAATTCCAGCCCGAGTACCGCGGCGAGATGGATTTGGGCGGATGCTTCTATGCACCACAGGGCTTTCGCGATGCGCGGGGGCGGCGCATCCTGTTCGGCTGGCTGTGGGAGACGCGCAGCGAACCCATGAGCGCGGAAGCCGGCTGGGCAGGGGTACAATCCCTGCCGCGATGGGCCACGCTCGGGCGCGATAACCGCCTGCTGTTCGAACCGGTGCCGGAGCTGCGCAGGCTGCGCCGCGGTGCGGTGAGCCTCACGGCGCGGACACTGCGTTCCGGAGAGGAGGTTGCCCTGCAGGAGCTGTCAGGCGACCGATGGGAACTGCAGGTGGAGATACACCCGCAGGACGCCGCACGGTGCGGCGTGCGCCTTTACCACGTCGCCGATGAGGGGCAGATGACCGCCGTTTTCTTCTCGCAAGCCGAGCAAAAGCTGGTCGTCGACCGCACCCATTCCAGTCGGTACGAGGAGGTCACGCGCGACGTACGTTCTGCGCCGTTCTCCCTGAAGGAAAAGGAGCCTCTGCGTCTGCGCCTGTTTGTCGACCGCTCAGTGCTGGAGGTGTATGCCAACGGGCACACCTGCCTCACCAGCCGCATCTACCCGCAGGGAGCAGGGGGCTATCAGCCACGCTTGTTTGCCGAAGAGGGGAGCGCACTGGCGACGCGAATAGAAGGGTGGACGCTCGACGCTATCTGGTGAGGAGATGATGTGAAAACGTGTATCCCCTGGCGAGCCATCCTGATTGGACTGCTGTTGCTGCCGGTGAACGCTTTCTGGCTCGTACAGATGGAGATGTCCTCCGGGGGACCCGCGCTATACACGTGGGCGCTGGGTCCCTATCCCACCACGTTCTCGCTATTCGCCAACGTCATCTGCTTCACCGTATTGCTAATTGCGTTCAACCTGCTGGCAGGGCGATGGCGTCCGCAATGGAGGCTGTCGCAGGCGGAGATACTCCTTATCTATTCCATGCTTGCCATCGGCACCAGCTTGACCAGCGTCGACTTTCTGGACGTGTTGATACCCATGCTGGGGCATCCCACCCGCCATGCCACACCGTACAACCGCTGGGAAACGCTGTTCATGCAGTACCTGCCCGACTGGTTTGTGGTACGCGACAAAGAGGCGTTGACCGGCTGGTATACCGGCATGACCAACCCCTACACCTGGTGGCGGCTGCGGGCATGGCTGGTTCCCCTTGCGGCGTGGGGAGTGTTTATTCTGGTGCTGCTGTGGGTGATGCTGTGCCTGAACGTACTGGTGCGCAGGCAGTGGACGCAGCACGAACGGCTCAGCTACCCCATCATCCTGCTCCCGCTGGAGATGACAGACGACCCCGTTCGCTTCTTCCGGCAACCCCTGCTGTGGGCGGGGTTCGCCCTTTCTGGCGGCATCTGCACCCTGAACGGATTGCACGTGCTGTATCCCTATCTGCCCTACATTCCCGTGAAGATGCAGGACATCAGCCCGATGTTCACCACGCCGCCCTGGAACGCTATCGGCTGGACGCCCATCTCCTTCTATCCCTTCGCCATCGGACTGGGCTTTCTGATGCCCGCCGACCTGCTCTTCTCCAGCTGGTGTTTCTATTTCTTTTTCAAGGCGCAACGCATTCTCAGCGCGTACTTCGGCTGGTCCTATGACCGCCCGAACTTTCCCTATATCAACGAACAGTGCTTTGGCGGCTACATGGGCGTGGCGATGCTGGCAGTATGGGCAACGCGCAAGCACCTGGCGCACTTCCTGCGTTCCGCCTGGCGCGGCGACCCCAAGGAATGGACGGATGAACCTTTCAGCCCGCGAGTGGCGCTGGTCGGGCTTGTGGTGGGGTTCCTGTTTCTGGTCGCCTTTTTCCGGGTATCGGGGCTCACGCTGTGGGTCAGCGTGGTTGCCTTCGTGATCTACTTCGCCATTGCGATTGCCTGCACGCGCATGAGGGCGGAACTGGGACCGCCGGCACACGACTTACACAACGGCGGTCCCGACTACATTCTCGCCGCTGCACTGGGCACGCGCTTCTTCTCCGACCGCGATTTGACCATCCTGACCTACTTTTACGGCTTCAACCGCGCCTACCGCAGTCTGGCGATGCCCGTGCAGCTGGAGGCGTTCAAGATGGGAGAGCGAAAGGCAATCCCGGCACGCAGTATCGCTTTCGCGCTGGTGGTGGCATCCGTGGGAGGACTGTTATCGGGTTACTGGGCGCTGTACCACTTTGGCTACACGCGCGGAGTGGAAGAGAGGATGGCGCTTCACCTGAGCTACTTCGGCTGGGAGGCGTTTAACCGGCTGACGAACTGGCTGCAGAACCCGCGCGACACCGATATCCCCGCGGTAACCGCTATCGGCGTGGGCTGGGGCACGGTATTGGGGTTGCAGGCGTTGCGGATGCGCTTTTCGTGGTGGCCTCTGCATCCTATCGGCTTGCCCATCTCCGGCAGCTGGACGATGAACACGATATGGCTGCCGATGCTCATCAGCTGGGCGGTGAAGGTGACCGTGCTGCGGTATGGAGGATTGCGCGTCTACCGCCGCGCACTTGCGTTTTTCCTGGGGCTGATTCTGGGTGACTTTCTGATAGGTTGTCTCTGGCCCATCATCGGCTGGTGGCTGAAGGTGAACACCTACAGCTTCAGCCAGTAGTTTCCCGACCGGTTTTACTTCAGCCACACCGGCTCGCCTTTTTCTGGCTCTCCACCAGCGCCGCGGGGACGCCCCATAAATGGCAACAGCGAGATGTCGCCCTCCCCCCGAGCCCGCTCCGCCATGAGCCAGCCTCCGTCGTCCTTGCCGTCTTTGCCCACACTGTACAGCAGAAACCCCTTTTCAGCCGGCTTATACACGAAGTTGCCCCCGGTGAAGGGGTCTTTATCCAGGTCTGCGACGCCCGCATCGCTCAGGCTACGCGGGTAGGAACCGTGCTTCAAACGATAGGCACGCACCGCAGCGGCACAGCCCAGCAGGCGGATGCGGGTAGTCGCCTCAGCGGTACTCAGTGCCAATCCCTCATAAATGGGCATCAGCAATCTCACCACGGGGTGGCGGGGCGGTTCCAACTGTTTCTGATGAACAATGGGCCTGGACAGCTCTGTTTCCACTTGCTGCAGGTAGGTGTTCAACTCGTGGGCAGCGCGGCGCAGGTTCAGCCATCGGGGGTTCCAGCGCATCAACGCGCGGTTCTCGGCAACCACCCGCATGGCGTCCACTTTGCCCGCATACAGGTCGTGCAGCAGCGAAAGGAGCGCGGCGCGCTCGACGGCTATGGCTTGCTCGGGCGGAACACGGTATTTTTCCCACTCACGCACGGCGGCTACCAGCTGCTCGCATGGTGCGACGGGGAGCAGGGGAAGTATCTCGCTCATTCGCCTGTTCACGACCGCCTGCATCGCAGAACCCACCAGATGATGCAACATGTTGCCCTGCGTGCGGATTTGCTCCGCGAGTAGCAGCACCGTCCGGTAGTTCTCCACTGCCCGGGCGTAATCTTCCTCCTGTGCCGCCAGCGCAATGTCCAGCGCTTCGATACTCGCCCATCGCCGAAACTCCGCCAGCTCGGGAAACTGCCAGACGGGTGTGTACTCCATAATCA
Source organism: Bacillota bacterium (assembly GCA_023511455.1). NCBI lineage: Bacteria > Bacillati > Bacillota > Bacillota bacterium. The sequence continues at coordinate 18,406 of JAIMBJ010000038.1, read as the reverse complement.
CCACACACGGTTTGCGCAGATAGCGGCGATATTCCCTGCGCACAGGGCTCATCCGACGCAGAAGGTACCCCGTCAGCTCCGGACGGTCTAATCGTAAGTTGTAGCGTGAAGGAAACAGCTCCTGCTCCGCGTAGGAAAGCATCGGGTCGTTTCGGAAGATTTGGGCGGTGTACGCTGCCAGAGAACGGTAGACATCGTACGGATTATCAGCGGGCTCGGGCGGACGCTGGGGACGCGGGATGTCGATAGGGGCGGTCCACCATCGCATCAGCCCCACAGTGGCAAGCACCACCGTCGCCACAGCAGTCCAGCAGCCGATTCTGCGTCTTCGCAGAGTGTACATGGGTTCTTCACCCAACGGGTACCGCACTCTCAACCAGAATCCGGTATGCCCACTCTGGCTGGACGTCCGGATCGTTTCGCCTCACACTGCATGAATCTGCGTTGATAGCGATGGGGTCGCTCACGTTCTGCGCGTGCCAGCCCCATCTCTATCATCTTGCGGTTGATGAACAGCCGATTCGTCAGGTACACATAAGCAACGGCAGAATGTTCGCTCTCCAGCAACTCTCCCTCGCTTTTAATGACGACCCGCTTGCCCAGTACGTAACGCCGAAGATACTCGACGGCGTCGTTTCGACACTCTGACGGAACCACCACCCCCAGCAGGCGCACCAATCTGCCGTCCTCTATCTGCAAGGTGCACTCGTCCACCACTGCAGTCACCTTCACGGCGGTTTCTTTGCGTTTCTTGAAATCGGCGACCGGACGGGCATCCTGAACGCGGGGCACGTAGCCTGCAGGCGGCTCTACCGGCTGTAACGCCTGTTCGCGGTGAACGAAACGAACGGGTGGTTCGCTCGATAAGAGATCCAAATCCGCCAGCTTGTCACGGATGAGCGGCTCAAACTCTCGCTGGATTTCGTAGCCCACCGCGTGGCGCGCCAGCTGCAGTGCAGCCCTCAGCGTCGTACCACTGCCCGCAAACGGGTCCAGCACCGTCTCGCCGACGAAAGTGAACATGCGGATGAGGCGACGGGGCAGTTCTTCGGGAAACATCGCTTCATGTCCCACCTGCCTTGCCCCGCCGAAGTTCCAGTGCCCGCTGAAATACTCTTTCCACTCGTCGCGGGTCAGCTGAGATGCCTGCTTGACGTCTGCAGGCACCACTCGGTTGCGCCCACCGGGCTTGCGGAAAAGCAGGATGAACTCGTAATCCAGCTCCACGATGCCGTTGGGCGGGTAGGGGAAGGAACCCATCACCACCGCGCCGCCTGTGGTATTCATGGTGGTCTTTTTCTGCCAGATGATTGCGCCCATGTAGTCGAAGCCTGTCGTCTCACACTGCGCGATGATTTCGGCGTGCAGGGGTATCACCTTATAGCGACCGTACACTACACTCCGCGCGAACTGGTCGCCGATGTTGACGCACAGTCGCCGTCCGGGCTGCAGCACGCGGTAACATTCGCGCCATACGCGGGAGAGGTCTATCAGGTATTCGTGCAGGCTCTGCCCGTAGCCGATTTGCCCCTCGCAGCCGTAGTCCTTGATGTGCCAGTAGGGAGGAGAGGTGACCACCAGATGGATGCTCTGGTCGGGCAGTTCCGCCATGTTGCGGCTATCCGCGAGGTAGAGGATGTTCATCCTGCAGGCTCATCGATACTTGTCAAGATTTCTGAGAGCCTCAATTTCAAATCAGGGATTTGTTGAGTAGCCACCGACCAAACGACCTCATCATTGACCCCGAAGTAGTGATGTATCAATTTATCTCGCATTCCAGCCATCTCCCTCCATGGGATTTCAGAATGTGCCCGTCTCAGTTCAGGTGAAAGTCGTTTGACCGCTTCGCCAATCACTCCGAGGTTGCGCATCACAGCGTCTTGCGTTCGTGTGTCTTCCATAAACTGCTGGTAGCTTAACCCGTGGGTGTAGCTGCAAATCCGACCCATCGCCTCCACAATGTCACTAAGATAGTCCTTATCTCGGCGGCTAGTCGACATATATCATTTCCCTCTCGATACTTTCGGCAATGTGTTTCTTACGCGGGTTCGCGCGACCACGGCGTAAAGTTTCCACGGTGATCATGTCTACCTTGCGTCCCAGCAGGCGCTCTACCTCGTTCCATACGTCGATGAACTCCAGCCCAACCGGCCTCGAAAACTCCACCAACAGGTCGACATCGCTATCCTGAGTAGCTGTCCCCCGCGCAAAAGAGCCGAAGATTGCTATTCGCTGCAAGCCATACTTGCTGCGCCACTCGGGTAGGTGCTTGCGCAGTAACTCGATAATCTGCTCGCGTGAAAGCAATGATGTTTTAACTTTACCCATCGATGTTCACATCCTTTGCGACGCTGACAGTCTCCTTTTCCACCAGCTCGCCCCTGCGCCACTTCTCGTAGATCTCTATCGCCTTCGTCAACGGCGGGCGGATACGACAGTGCCCGTCCTGATTGTTCAACTCGTTACAGAAACCCTCATGCACGCAATGGGGAACCAGCATCCTCCCGAAGAACGGGCTGACCGCCATCACCTCCTTGCGCACCTTCTTGAACAGCCTGCGTATCTCCCATTGCGCCAGCGTGCAGAGCCTCAATCCGCAGATGTGTATCAACTCGCGCAGGTTGACGGTCATGATGAGATTGGTCGTCACTGCCTGCGGGAACAGAAACCGCGCGTCTTCGGCAGGGATGCCGAGTTCCACCAGTTTCTGATAGGCTTCGGCGCACTTCGCACGTACTTCCTCAAACACCGCGTGCGCTTCGGGGTTCTCTGCGATGGTATCCGGCTCCACGAAGATATCGGCGGTGTTCTTGAACTGCACGTAACGCTGCGACTGCTGGTCAAACGCGATACCGATGCGATGCCGCACCAGCTGGTGACTCAACGTGCGCGATACACCGGAGATGGAAAACGCGAACCAGATATGCTCAATCGTGGAGTGGTGTCCCGATGCCACCACCTTCGTGATGAGTTGCTCCATCTTCTCGTCGCGCACCTTGCCGCTCTGGATACGCTCCCAGATATCTTCGGGCTTCATCTCACTGTAACAGGTGCGGCAGGCGAGATATACCAGCTGTCGATAGTACTGCTCCGCAATCTCCTTCGTCGGGAATAGAAGTTTCACTTGCATGTCGGTTTTGGGCATGTTCCGTTACTCCGTTTCCGTGCTTTCAATTGTTCCTTCGGCATCGAAACCCTTTTGCAGTAGCCGCTGCCGAACAAAACGCTTAACTGTTTGCGCCAACTGAATCGCCCGCTTCGTTTCCTCTACGGATGGCATATACTCATCCTTTCCGTAACGTATAGTTGTTGCGTACCGTGACAGTTCCTCTATGCCGTGCTCCCGCAATTCGCGGAAAATCGGCTCCACCTGCTCGCAGATCTGAAGGATGTTCTCTATTCGGTGCGTCCGCGGATACTCGCGTCCGTGCAGTATTAGGAAAGCCTTCAAGTACTTCTCCGCAGCCTGCTGCATGTGAAAACACACCATGTCGGTCATTGGAGCAGGGTATTCCATTTCATGAAGACCGATGGTTAAATCGTGCGCCGCTCTCTTTATCTATGTGCGAACAGATGCTTCATTCACACCTCCACCCCCTCTTTGAGAATGTAGTAAACCAGATATCCAGTATCACGCCTCCTTTGTTCTACGACCGCTGCAGGCAAAACAAACACATCTGCGTATATATTCTCTTTCACCAGCCTGAGTAAAATATCGGAAGCAAGGTCCTCTCTCGCGTGAAAGCCCATTCCCTTATCCACCACCACGAGAAAATCCCAGTCGCTGTCGGCGCGGGCATCGCCCCGTGCGCGGCTGCCGAACAGAATCACCTTCACCACCCGGCAACCCGCCTTCTCTACCTCTTCCGTGATGATGCGCTTGGCGCGTTGCAACGTTTCATCACACATCGGCTACTCGCCCCCAGCACTATTCTACTCCCCCTGCACCAGTCGTAGCAAGATAGCATCCTGCACTGCCCGTGCCGTCGCCGCTGAACCGTTATAGTTGTTCATCAGGATGGCGAACACCAGCTCCTCGCCCGTCTGCGTGGTCAGATAGCCCGACAGGGTACTTACTCTGCTCAGACTACCCGTCTTGGCACGCACTTTACCCTGCGCAGGGGTGTTGACCATTCGGTTGCGCAGAGTGCCGTCCACGCCTGCTATCGGAAGGGAGTCCTGAAACACCTTCGCCTGCGGATGCGATGCCATGTAACGCAGTAAGGTTACCAGATTCCTTGCCGACACCTGATTGCGCCGCGACAAGCCAGAACCATCCACGATGTTCAGCGCGGAAAGGTCTAACCCCGCCTCTTTCAAAAAGTCCAGCATCACTCGCTCGCCTGCTGCGGCGCTTCCCTCGCGGTGTAGCACAGCACCCAGTGTGCGCATCAGGCATTCCGCGATAAGGTTATCGCTCGGTTTGTTCAGGAGGGGGAGTATTTCCCTCAGCGGAGGCGACGTGTGGGTGTGGATCAGCCGTGCCCGCTCTGGCACGCGGTCGGGCAGGGCGGTGCGGTAGCGGGTGGTTATCCCACGCTTTTCCAGTGACTCACGCAGCAGCCACATCGCGTAGCGGGGTGGTTCCTCCACCGACAACGCCTGCCTTGCCGAATCGGGACGGGCATCCAGAGGTATCTGTCCCCGCACGATAGCGATGTTGCGTGCGTGCTCGCGCGTCACGTAAACGGTTGCAGGCGTACCGGCTGGAGAAGTCGTTGCCTCATTGCGCACCAGTAGATAGCCCGTGGGGGGAAAGAGGCGGATGCGGGGATCATCACCTGCCTTCTCTCCGGGTGAGACGAAGACGGTCACCGCGTTGCGTTCGACGCATATCGCGCTCAGGCAGGGTGAGTAGTAGTAAGGTTCGTCGTCCCATGCCCAGTCCCAGCCGCGGCGGATACCGTCGAACGCGCTCTCGTCATACAGCAGATAGCCATCGATACGGCGGATACCTGCCTTTTCCACTGCGTCCGCCATCGCTTCGATGTCCTTTAGCAGAATGGTCGGGTCGCCACTGCCCTGCAGAATCAGGTCACCCTGCAGAACGCCCTGTGCGTCTATCTCCCCAGTTACCCAAAGGCGGGTCGTGAAGCGGAAGTCCGGCCCCAGTTTATGCAGGCTTGCCGCCGCAGTGAGCAGTTTCTGATTGGAAGCGGGGACCAGCATCAGGTCCGCGTCGCGTTCGTAAAGCGTTCTGCCGTCCTTCAAGGAGACCACCAGGATAGCGGTAATGCTGTGCGCCAGAGCGGGGTTTTGCAGCAGCTTATCGATATCGGTTTTGAGGTCGGCAAGGACGGGCAGGGTTATCAGCCAGAGCCACAGCAGGCACAGGGTCGTCTTTTTGCGCATGGGCAACCGTCTCCTCGGTGGTTTATCTGGAGGTTCGACGCAGGGCTCTTGCCTCCCTGCCGTTCGGGAGCAAACCATGCGTCAAGCGAAAGATACCGATTACGGCTCGGCGGGGGACTCGCCCTCGTTAGCGATAGCGACAATCAGCCGTTCAGCCACTGCAGTAACTCTTCCACACTGCACTCCGCCTTCCCCAGCAGCCACTGCGCCAGCTGCTGCAATCTCTGTTCCTCCATCGCCTCGGCGGGTTCTGCGCCCGTCTCCGATACCACGCGCACCATGACATCACAACCCTCGGCAATGCGCATCACGCCCTCCTGCGAGAAGGAATGGGGTAGTTGCAGGGCGTCCAGAAACAGGTTCCACCAGAACCCGTTTGCCCCATTGGGTGCGACGAAGACCAGATGTTCTATCGCTCGCGTCATCGCCACGTACCACACGCGCAGTTCCTCCTCCCACTCGCGCTGGCGAGACCAGATTGCCGCCGCCTGGGTCATCGGGGGATGGGTCGTTTCTTTCATAAACCCCTGCGCCACAAACTTCTGTGCGGGCAGGCAGGCGAGCAACCTTGGCTGCGGGCGGCGGCGTATGGGGCGAGCGACATCGGGCAGAACCACCACTGGAAATTGCAATCCCTTTGCGCCATGCACGGTGTAAATGCGCACCACGTCCGCCGTCTCTTCCAGCACGGGGGCTTCCCCTTCGCGCAGGGCGATGCGTTCCAGTTCGTTCACTATCTCTACAAACTGCGCGATAGACATTTCGCGGTTCTCGGTTGCCATCTGCACCAGTTTGCGCACGTTGGCTACCCGCTGTTTACCTTCGGGGCGACACAACAGACGCGCCTCATACTGCGTGTGGTCAATCAGTGCGGTGAGCGTCTGAGCCACGTCCCGCAGAGCGCGTTGTTGCTGCAGGCCCTCCACCAGCGCGACGAACTCACGCACTGCCTGAGCATCCGTCTGTGCGGGGTTGGCGTCCAGCCATCGTTTCACCCCTGTCCACAACGGCGTACCCTTGCCTGCTTTCTGTGATTCAAGCGCGCAGGCGTACAGAGTGTCCATACTCGCGCCGACCATGGGCGAGCGCAATGTGGCTGCCACCGCGATGTCGTCGGTGGGGGAGTCTATCACCGTTAGCGCGAAGATAAGGTCACGCACTTCGGGCTGCACAAAGTACTGGCGTCGCGCGGTGTTGTAGAAGGGGACCCTTTCCCGCGATAGAGCCTCCTCAAAAATGGGCACCTGATTGGTTTGCCGTAACAGAATGGCAACATGACGGTACTGTAAGGGCTGTCCCTGTTCCGCGCCGTGCGCCGTGATGCAAACCCGATTCTGCTCGACCAATTGCCGAATATACCCGGCGGTTGCGCGGGCGATGGCTACCCACAGGGTATCCTGGCTTTCCTGTGGCACCATCACAAACTCCACGCTGGGCTGCTGCTTGGGCACGAACGGCTTCGCACTGCGCAACGGACGGAACACGTCCCCGCCAATGGACGCCGACCATATCGGGCGGTAGATGCACTCTATGAAGCGCAGAATCTCAGGGCGCGAACGGAAATTGCGCTGCAGTCCTACCAGCAGGGCACGGTCTGGGGATGCACGCGCTTTCTGCTCCATGCGGCGAAACAGGCTGACATCGGCGTGGCGGAAGGCGTAGATGGACTGCTGTGCATCGCCCACCACAAAAAGGTTCCTGCCGTTGCTCAGCAGGCGCACCAGCTCCAGCTGCAGCCCGTTGGCATCCTGAAACTCATCAACCATGACGAAACGGAACCTCTGGCGATAACGCTGGCGGACGGCTTTGTGTTCGCGCAGGAGGCGTATCGCTTCGGTCATCACGTCGGCGAAGTCGCACAGGTTGGCTTCCGTCTTCACGCGCTGGTATTCATCCCATGCCTCCACCAGCAGGTGCAATGCGGCAACGGTTCGCCACGCCTCCTGTACCTCTCTGGTTAATTGCTGGGCGTTGAGCATGGCGAACCAGTCCCGAACGCGGCTCAGGCACTCCGCCACCACGGGGTGGTTCACGTGGCTATCGCCCTGTCGGAGAAGCAACGCTTCGCGCAGCGTGTGGACCGTCTGCGTCAGGTCGCCATCTTTGGGGATGTTCTCGAGCGCATGTTGCAGGCGACGCAGCTCTGCTGCCAGCGTCTCCTCCGCAGGGAGCACACGCTGAGCTGCCTTCACCCCAGGTAGCAAGGCGTTCCGCAACAAGGACAACAGTTGCCAGCCGATGTTCTGGGGATTCTGGCTGATGTCGTCCGCCCATTCCAGCAGGTGCCGACGCCCCCAGCCAAACAGGCGCACCGTCTCCATCGCGCGGTAGAGGTCCTGGCGCAGAGTATGCAGGGCGTCTCGCGGGTCGCTGCCGAAGCGCATCCTGCCGAAGGCTTCACGCAGCAGTTTGCCGATGTTGCTATCGGGTTGCACGCTGTGCCTGTCCACCACGCGGTCAAAAGCGCGATAGAACAGTCTCTCGGCGTCGTGTTCGGCGAGCTGCTGGAAAAAGGGGTCTACCACGCTGTCAAAAGGGTTCTCCCGAATCAGGCGGGCGCACAGCGAGTCGATGGTACTGATGTACGCGCTCTCCACCAGCCATCTTGCTTCACCCATTCCCTCCCGCTCCAGCAGCGCAACGATTCGCTCTTTCATCTCGCGCGCCGCTTTGCGCGTGTAGGTGATGGTCAATATCTCATCGATGCCCGCCTTGCCCGCCTTGACCAGGTGCACGAACCGCTCTGCCAGCACCTGCGTTTTGCCAGAACCAGCCCCTGCCGACACCACTACCGAACGGTCATCGGTCTCGACCGCAAGACGCTGTTCCTCCTCCTGTACCGGGCTTTGGGGGTATGCCATGTCCGTTTCACCCATACTATGGTAGCGAAGCGGCGCAGCGAGTGTCAAACACCTCAGCGAAGGCGGTGCTCCTTGAAGAAACGCACAATATGCGCTGTTGCCTCAGGAGGCCAGATATGCCCTCCGTCATGGGCACAAAACACCACGTGATTGTTGTCTTTCACCGGCAGGTAAGTGATACATCCCTTTGCCCATTCCTTTTGCTCGCTCCCGCAGCCGTTGAGACGGAGTAACACGTCGCGCGTGCGCTCCGCCGCTTGAAAGGAAACCAGCCTGTCCGCCCTGCCGTTCACCATCAGCACCGGGCGCGGCGTCCGTGCGCGCAATAAGAATAATCCACCTGCTCCCGCTACCGGCGCGAACGCTGCGAACGCCTTCGCCCTCTCTGCCAGCAGCACGAAACAGAAGAGCGCACCGTTGGACATTCCGCAGGCGTAGATTGCCTTCTCGTCTACCCGATAGCGCGATTTCAATTCTTCCAGAAGCGCATCCACGAACTTCAGGTCGCGGTCTTCGTATTCGCCCGGACGGTGCTGCCAGCCCGGTCCGTTGCGCAACAGGCGGGGGCTGTACACGGTCAGCCCCTGTGGATAGACCACCGTTGCCTCTTTCCATGCCGTGTGCAGGCTGTATGCCCGGGCGGCGTGATAAGCGTTTCCGGTGAAGCCGTGGAACACCAGCACCACCGGCGAGGGCTTGCGGTGGGCTTGCGAGCCGGGATACACCAGCGCAGTACGCTGAACACCGTCTACCCGCAGGGTAATTTCCTCGGGTTCTTGCGGCATACGTCATCACCTCCACCCTGCAGACGTTGGGGACGGTGAAAATGTTCAAGAACGCTTCTCTTTCAGAGGGTGGTCGCGACAGTGCGCGACCATCCAGAAAAATGCGGGAGTAGCAGCCTGCTGTCACGACTTGCCACGCACCAGCGCCTCGCCGGCGCTCAGCAGTTGTTGTACCAGCTCGGGTGAGGATGCCTCGGCGTACACACGCACCACCGGCTCCGTGCCCGATGCTCGCAGTAACAGCCACGCGCCGTTGTCCAACAGGAACTTGGTGCCGTCCATGCGGTCAATCACATTGACCGGCAAACCGGCGACCTCCCGCGCTTCGGTTTGCGCCACGCGCTCACGAGCGGCGGGCATCTCCTCGCGTTCCAGATGCAGGTCAATACGGTTGTAATGGTGTTCTCCGGTCAGTTCGAACACCTCCTGCACCAGGTCGCTGAGTTTCTTTCCGCTCAGCGTCATTGCCTCCAGCAGCATCAGTCCCATCAGCACGCCATCTCGCTCGGGGATATGATGCTGCACCCCGATACCGCCGCTCTCCTCGCCGCCGATCAGCACATCGCCCTGTAACATGTTCTCGCAGATATACTTGAAGCCGATGGGCGTGACGGTCAACGGTAGCCCGAAATGCCGGCACAGGGCGTCAATCATATTCGTGGTAGAGATGGTCTTCACCACACGCCCGCGCCAGCCGCGCCTTTGCACCAGATGGTACAGCGTGATGGCAAAGATACGATGACTGTCTACAAAGTTGCCCCGCTCATCGACTGCGCCCACGCGGTCGGCGTCGCCGTCCAGCGCGATACCGATGTCCGCGCCCTCGCGCACCACCGTCTCCATCAACACCCCGAGGTTAGAGGCAATCGGCTCGGGGTTGACGCCGCCGAACTGTGTGTCACGGTTCTCGCGGATGGCGATGACCTGCGTCCTTCCACCCTGCAACAGGGTACGCAGATAGCCCGCGCCTGAGCCGTGCATGGCGTCGGCTACCACTTTCCAGCCCGCCTCCAGAATGCGGGGCATTTCCACCAGTGTGCTGAGGTGCTGCAGGTACTCGGTGGTGAGGTTTTCGGTGCGCATCCTGGCGGGTTTATGTCCAGCCGTCTGTTCGCCCGCCAGTATCCGTTGCAGGTGCGCCTCAATCTGCTCGGTGATGTCCGGCAGAGCGGAACCTCCGTAGTTCGCTTTGAACTTGAAGCCGTTGAACTGTGGCGGATTGTGGCTGGCGGTAATCATCACACCGCCCTGCGCCTTGCGATGATACACTGCGAACGACAACGCTGGCGACGACAGCGAACTCTCCGATAGCACGGCGGGCAGTCCGCACTGGGCGAGCTCCTCCGCTGCCGCCCGCGCAAACACCTCTGACTTCAGGCGGTTATCGTACCCCACCAGCACGCCATGCCCTTCGGGTTTTGCGTGGTGCAGGTATTCCGCTACCGCCCGCGCCACCAGACGCACGTTCGTCTCGTTGAAGTCCTCATCGATCACTCCACGCCAGCCGTCCGTTCCAAAGCGAATCTCCACCTGTCTCACCTGCGACCACCTCCGTATTAAGGTATGTTACTCCACCAGGAGTTATGCCGTTGAAAGAGTACTCAGAAGTTTACAATATAAAGCGACACAAACTGTCATTCTGAGCGAAGCGAAGAATCTCAGAGATGCTTCACTGCGTTCAGCATGACAAGAAATGTCATTCTGAGCGAAGCGAAGAATCTCAGAGACCCTTCGCTGACGCTCAGGGTGACAGGGAAGAGATGCTTCGCTTGGGCTCAGCATGACAGAAAACGGTCTGTGCAGTCGCTGACAAAGCGTGACCTGCTGTTTGTCCATTGCAACTGCGTAACTCCTGTCCACTAAAAAGTATACAGGATTTCATGCCTCATCGTGGGTAATGGCATTCCGTTGCCATCACGCCTCTTTCAGCCTGGTGCCCCACCACTCCTCTTTAGGAGTGCGCAGCATCAGTTCGTGGATGGCGTCGCGCGGGTTCAAACGCCCCTCCAGCACGGCGCGGATGGTCTGCGCGATGGGCATTTCGATGTTCAGCCTTTCTGCCAGCTGGCACACCGCGAAGGTGGTCGGCACACCCTCAGCAACCTGCCGGAGCTCCTGCAGGATGTGCGCCAGCGGCTTGCCCTGTGCCAGTCCGTGTCCTACACGCCAGTTGCGACTGAGATGGCTGGAGGCGGTCGCAAACAGGTCGCCCACGCCCGATAGTCCCATAAAGGTGCGCTCCTCCGCGCCCAGCGCGACGCCCAGCCGCACCATCTCCGCCAGCCCGCGCGTGATAAACGCCGCCTTGGAGTTATCGCCAAAGCCCATGCCGTCGCTGATGCCTGCACCGATGGCAAGCACGTTCTTCAGCGCGCCGCCGAGCTCCACCCCTGTCACGTCGTGATTGGTGTAGACGCGGAAGGAAGGGTGCATGAACAGCATCTGCGCGCGCCTTGCCGCTTCGGGGGAAGGTGAAGCCACCACCGTTGCTGTGGGGATTTCGCGAGCCAGCTCCAGCGCGAGGTTGGGACCGGAAAGCACCACCATATCGCCGCAGTGCCGACCCAGCGTCGCTTGCAGCACCTGTGAGGGGCGGCTGCCGTCCGTTTCCAGCCCCTTCGCGGCGGAGATGAGCAATCGTGGGGAGGAGAGGCATTCCCGAACGGCGGAAGCCACCTCGCGCAATGCGCCTGCAGGTACGGCAAAGACCAGCACCTCCGCCTCGTTAACCGCTTGCTGTATATCGCTGGTAGGGGTCACCAAAGGGGGCAGGGGGAAGCCGGGCAGGTAGCGCGGGTTCTGCCCTTCACGGCGAATGGCTTCCGCTAATTCGGCATCACGCGCCCACAGCGCTACCTGCACCTGTTTGTTGCCCAGCAACAGCGCGAGAGCCGTGCCCCAGCTTCCTGCCCCTAAAACCGCTACCGTCGGCAATTCAGGCACCGAACTTCTCCTGAACGTTCATCAGGCTGGTCAGCATGGGCACCAGGTCCTTGCCCCGGATGCGCCCCAAACCACCCCGGGCACATGCCCGCTCGCCGAACTGCGTCACGTCGTCCGTGCGCACTTCCGGTCCCCACAGCACGATGGGAACCGGCTCACCCGTGTGGTCGCCGAAGGAGCAAGCAGTGGTGTGGTCAGCGGAGACCACGATGTAGGTGGTTGCAGGGTCGATCTGCGTCAGCAACCAGCCCAGCATCGCGTCAATGCGCTGGATAATGTCCACCTTCGCCTGCGGGTTGTGGTCGTGTGCGGCGACATCGGGCCCCTTCACGTTGCAAAGGACGAAGGTATGTTCCTGCAAAGCCTCCACCACCTTGCGTCCCATCGCCATCACGTCGCTGTCCAGTCCGCCGGTGGCTTCGGGCACTTCCAGCACCTTCAGCCCCACGAAGCGGGCGATACCCTTGATTAACCCCGTCTCTGCCACGCACGCGCCAATCAGCTGGTGGTGCGTGTTGAAGTCCGGAATACTGGGTGCGACACCAGCCCCGCGCGGCAGGATGATATTGGCGGGGTTCAAGCCCTGTTCGCGCCGCTTCTGGTTCACCGGATGGTGGTTCAGTTTTTCGTAGCTGAGGCGCACAAACTGATTGACGATGCGCGCGGTGCGTCGGGCGGCGGCATCATCGGGATCTATCGCCTGAACCTCGTGTACTTTTTCGCCCTCAGCGTGCGGGTCGGCGTCGGTGATTTTGGGGGATAAGCCAGGTCCGCGCAGAATCAGCGCGCCGCGGTGCGCCACCGACTCTTTGAAGAACACCTGCACGTCCTCGATGAAGATGCCGTTCACCTGCGCGGCAAGCTGGTCAGTACCTTCGGTGATGCGTCCTGCGCGGCGGTCGAGAACCACCATGTTGTCGTCCACGGTGCTGAAATTGCAGCGGAAGGCGATGTCACCTCCACGCACCTCCATGCCCACGCCGAGCGCTTCGAAGGGTCCGCGTCCGGTGTACACGGCGTAGGGGTCGTAGCCCAGCAGGGCGAGATGTCCCGTGTCGCTGCCCACGCGCACGCCGGGCGCAATCAGGTCCATCAGCCCCGTTTCGCCCTCTGTCGCTAAGCGGTCCATGTGGGGTGTATGCGCGGCTTCGATGGGGGTCTTGCCGCCTAAGGCGGGATGCGGTCGGTCTGCCATCCCGTCCCCGATAAGCACAATCACCTTGCGGGCTTCGGAAGATGCTGCCATTGGGTTCACCTCCTGTGCAAATGGTGCCTTTTTCACTTCCGCAAAAGGGCGGGGATTTCCTGTTGCCGGAGTGTGGCAGGAGAATGGTGACCTCGCGGGCAACTAAAGAAACGACTCTGTTCGCCGAGGAGCTTTGTGGATGGCACCTTCATCACGTCTGGAACAAGCGGTTCAGAAGCTTACCGACAAGGTAGACCTTGACGCGGTAGAGCGCCAAGTAGATGTCGCCGAAGAGTTCGAGCGAGTTTTCGCCCTGCAGGACGAGAACCGTTTCGACCAGGCGTTCGAACGCTCCGCCACGTTGGTGCGCCAAACACAGGGGAAGCTGCGTGAATCTGCCCGCGAACTGGCAATCTTTTCCCTTGAGCAGTTTGTCGCGATGGCTTTCACCGACGAGCAAATGTCAGCCGCACGAAGAATGATGCGGAGCTGGCTCGAAATTGAGCCGGGCGACGTGGTGGTCACCCTCACCCTGCACGACTTTTCTATCCCGGAAACGCCGGATGAGGAACAAGTCTCCGACTCCCACCTGGACGCTATGTTCCGAAAACACCCACACGCGGTGGAGGCTCGCGTGGAGTACCTTGCGATTTACCTCCCGGCTCTCTCCTTTGTAAACAGGCTAAATGCAATGAAAGAACTGGAGCAAGTTTGGCGGAGTCTTCCCGAAATGGATTGGGAGGCAGTTGCGAATACCCATCATGTCGTGGGCACATTTCGCGAACTGCTGTCCATGACCTGTTACATGTTACATACTCAGTCGGCGCGGAGGGCTTTCGACCGGAAACGACAAGAGCTCAATGAGGGTATCCGGCAGTTTGGGCTGGAAATAGACCTCTATCCCGATTGGATACCCCCCAACCGTAGCGAGCGTGCTTCTTCCCAGCAAGAGAATGCGCTTTTGAAGGCTATCGATGTAAACTGGATAGTGAAGGCCATTGAAGACTCTCAGGTTGTGGAGCAGATTGTGAACTGGGGGCGCGAGGGGAATTGGAAGAAGGTCTACCATCAGCTGTATCCTTTCGAGCGGTGGAAAACCCGTCCGTTTGCCAGGATATTCCGCAAGTTCCTGAACAGGGCATTCAGCAATCTGACCGATGTGTTTGAACTGGACTTCCGTCGTGAGAGCATTGCGGGCATCCGGCGATATCTTCAACAGTGGAAAGACTTCAACCCAGATTCGGCTGTTCCTCTCGCACGCGAGGCGCTGCTGCTCAGGGCGGAGCAACGGTTCGTGGAGGCGATGGAACCGATTGAGGCTGCGTTGAAACTGTCGCCGCGCAGCCCGGACGTGCTGGTCGAAAGCGCACTACTGCATTACGCAGTGGGCAACCGTGAGCAAACGGCTGAGCTCCTTGAGCGCGCATGGCGTCATCTGCCTGAAATGGAGTGGGCATTGGACCCAACCTTTTCATGGCTGCAGGATGTCTTCGACGCACTCATCGCCCTGACCGCTGCGCTTATCCATGAGGTGCTGGGCGAGCGAAACGAGGCGAAAGAACTGCTCAAGGACGGCATCGCCATTCTGGAACAGGCCCCCCTGTGCAAGGACAGGCTGCGAGCCATCAACCAGCAAGCCTGCTGAAATAATGATGCATCTGGTCGAGCAGGAACGTCTATAATAATAGACAGTGCAAAGGAGGCTGGGCATCATGAAAAGAGGGCTGGCACTCATCCTGCTCGCGCTGGTGCTGGTGGCAGGCTGCTGGGCGCAAGAGCCGACCCGCGCCCGCAAACGCATCGCGGTGCTTTCGTTCGACCCGCCGATGGAATATCGCACGGCGCAACTTGGAAACATTATCGGCGATATGCTTACCACCGCGCTGGTGAAGATGGGGCTGGAGGTGGTGGAGCGTTCGCAACTGGAGGCGGTTTTGCGCGAACAACAGCTGGCGCGTTCGGGCATCATTGACCCTGCCACCGCGGTGGAGATGGGCAAGATTCTGGGCGTGGATTACATCCTTGGCGGGCGCATCACCGAGTTCGGCATCCGCGACGAAAGCCAGCTGGGGGGCGTCATCGCGCAGTTCTCGGTAGGCGTTCGGGTACGGCAGAGTACCGCGCGGGTGAAAGCGGACGTGCGCTTGATCGACGTGCGCACCGGACGCATCCTGATGGCAGAGACGGGCGAAGGACGCGAAACGCGCAACGACCTGACCCTCGTGGGCGCAAGGCTGTTCGACTGGCTGGCGGGAGTGGATTTCGGCAGCCGGGAGTGGGCGGAAAGCCAGATTGGTCGCGCCACGCGCAAGGCGGTGGACGACATCGCGAAGAAAATCGCCATCTACTTCCCATCCGAGGCAGAGGTCATCGCGGTGATGTCTTCTGATGAGTTCATTATCGACCGTGGACGGTTTCAGGGTGTGCGCGTGGGCGACACCTACGAGGTGTTCCGCGTGTCCAACGTGCGCAACTCGAAGGGGCAGGTGGTGTGGACGGACACCGTGTCGCTCGGCATGGCGAAGGTCACCGACGTGCAGGATGAACGGGCGAAATTGCGCTTCACCCGCCGCGCGAAGGATGCGGAAGAGGTCAAAGAGGGCGATATCGTGCGGGCGGTGAACAGCTCCAAACGCTAAAAGGGGGGGAATCGGATGAACTTTCCCAAAAACCGGATGCGCATCATTCACTCGCATGAGGGCAGGCAGTCGGAAAAAGGCTGGCTGGTTCTGGACGTGCCCGGACTGGACCTGGATGGCGTAAACTCCATCGTTATCCCCATCGAGGAGATTGAGAAGTTGCAGGAAGGCTCGCAGCAACAGGCGAATCCTTTAGAGCAGCTTCAGAAGCTGCTGGGCAAGAAGGAGGGAGAGCCATGATACGCTCACCTGCCGTTGCAGGAATGTTCTACGCCGACACCGCCGCCGAATTGCGCGACGAGATACGCAAATGCTTCCTGTCCCCCCTTGGACCGGGACAGCTGCCCGAAACGGCAATCAACGGCAAGCGTGCCCTGCGCGGGTTGATGTGTCCTCACGCGGGTTACTACTACTCGGGAGCCGCCGCCGCCCATGCCTACGCACGCCTCGCGGAAGACGGTACGCCCGCAACGGTCATCTTGCTGGGACCGAACCACCGCGCCATCGGTGCCCCGATAGCCATCCTGTCGCGTGGTGTGTTCAAGACGCCTCTGGGCGAAGTGCCCATAGATACCCCCACAGCCGAAGCTATCAAGCAGACGGTTTCCGCGGTACGCGAGGATGAGACCGCACATTATTCAGAACACTCGCTGGAAGTGCAGTTGCCTTTTCTGCAGACGGTTGCTCCCAACGCCCGCATCGTGCCCATCGTTTTCGGCAGGGTATACTACGACCGCGAGACCGTCGAGGTGTTGAAAGATCTGGGCAAGGCGCTGGCGTCCTTACTGGGCGACCCGGCTCGCCACCGCGTGCTGATAGCCAGCACCGACCTGATGCACTATGTGCCCCGCGACGAGGCGTACCGCATGGACGAGGTCGCTTTGCAGGCGGTGCGCGAGGTGGATGGCGAGCGGTTGATGGAGGAGGTCTTCCGCCGCGACATCAGTATGTGCGGCGTGATGTCCACAGCCACCATGCTGTTTGCGCTGCGGGAAGTGGGCATTACACAGGGCGAAGTGCTGTGCCATTACACGTCTGGTGATGTGCCGGGCGGGGACACTCGACACGTCGTCGGTTACGCCGCCTGCGCCTTCTACGCCACGAAGTAGGAGTCCCTTCCAGCGACGGTGAAAGGAGCACTTGTGGGGTACTACCATCCCGCAGGTGAAGGGGGATGTTTTCCGTTGAAGCGTTGCTGATTGTCGCACTGCTTTTGCTCAACGCCTTCTTTGTGCTGGCGGAGTTTGCATTGGTACGGGTGCGCTCCACCCGTCTGGAGGAGTTAATCCAGCAGCAAAACTGGCGTGCGCGCATCGCCAAACACGCGCAGGAGCACATCGATGCCTACCTGAACACGGTGCAGGTGGGCATTACCCTTGCCAGCATTGGACTGGGATGGGTCGCCGAACCATGGGCGGCAAAGCAGTTGCAGCCCGTATTGACCCTGCTGGGCATTACCTCCCCGCGCAGTGTACACGTTACCGCTTTCATCATCGGGTACCTGACCATCACCTTCCTGCATGTCGTGCTGGGGGAGATGGTTCCCAAAAGCGTTGCCATCCGCCGTACCGAACCAGCGGCGTTGTGGACGGCTCCGCCGTTGAACCTGTTCCATCGTCTGCTCTTTCCGCTGACCTGGCTGATGACAGGTTGCGCGTCGCTGGTGCTGCGCCTGCTTCGCATTCCGCCTGCCTCTCCCGAAGAGGCGTATTCTCAGGAGGAACTGCGACTGCTGCTTGCCTCGTCCCGTCGCTCCGGCGCGTTGAAAGACACCGAAGCGGAGCTGATGGAACATGTCTTCTCCTTCGGCGACAAGCGAGCGAAGGACATCATGGTTCCTCGCGTGGATATGGTGTACCTGTCCACGACCTGGTCGCTGGAGGAGAACCTGCGCATTGCCGAACAGTATGGCTTCACCCGCTTCCCGCTTTGCGAAGGCGACCCCGATAAGGTCATCGGCATCGTGCACGTCAAAGACCTCTACCGCGCCCGACAGCACGGCATCGACACGTTGAGGCACATCGCCCGCGATTGCCTGATCGTGCCCGAAAGCAAACCTATCGATGAATTACTGCGCGAGTTCCAGAAGCAAAAAATGCACATGGCAATCGTGGTGGACGAGTATGGCGGCACCTCCGGGCTGGTAACTATCGAGGACGTGATTGAAGAGATTGTGGGCGAGATTTACGATGAATTCGAGCCGATCCAGCCGCGCATCCAGAAGCTCGGCGACAACCGCTATCTGGTGGAAGCCAACGTGGAACTGGACGAGCTGGCAAGCCAGCTCGGGGTGGAGATATCGGAAGAGGACAGCGCGTTCGAAACCGTCGCCGGTTACGTGATGGGCAAGCTGACCTCACTCCCGCGCGTAGGTGACCGTGTACCCTTCGGCCATTTTGAGATACAGGTAGTGGAAATGCGCGGGCGACGGGTGCATCGGGTGTATGTGCAGCCTGCATACAGCGGAACCCCGGCAAGCCCGTCTGGAAGTGGCAACCCCTTGTGAATGCACAACCGATGTGCCCTACTCATCCCCTGTTTTTCCGAAATTGCGTACCAGCACGCCGAAGTCGAACAGTGTTACCTCCTCATCTCCGTCCAGGTCGGCATCGGGGTTCCAGTTGCTGTCGCCTGGCTGCG
>JAIMBJ010000037.1 GCA_023511455.1 Bacillota bacterium | reverse complement strand
CTCCTACGAGGAGAGGGGCGTTCCCCCTTCCCTCGCAGGGAAGGGGGCAAGGGGGTTAGGTGACCTATCCATTCAACCACCAATTTCGAACACCCTCGCGAGACCTTGACTTTCCCACCATGTGTGCTACAATCAACCCAAAAGTCAACGCAGAGAGGAGCAACGATGAACGTCCTGTTTATCCTCCACGAACCGCCATACGGCTCGGAGCGGGCGTGGAACGCCCTGCGGTTAGCCACTGCTCTGCAACAGGAGGTCCCTCAGACGCGCATTCGCATCTTCCTGCTCTCCGATGGCGTGTACGGCGCACTGCCAGAACACCACCGCCCGGAAGGCAGCTATAACATCGGGCAGATGCTGGCAAACCTCATCGCCGGCGGCGCGGAGGTGCTGGCGTGTGTGACCTGCATTGACCAGCGCGGGCTGTGGGCATTGAAACTGATCGAGGGGGTAAATCTCGGTTCGATGGTCGAACTCGCTCACTGGACAGCCGAAGCAGACAAAGTGATTGTTTTCTAAGGACTTCGCCTGATCACATACTGCCCCGGCGTCAGCAACCAGCCGCCCATCACCTTCGGCAGGGAGACGTTACTGCCCTTCTTGAAGCATCGGGCTCCCTGCCAGCCTTCCAATTTTAGTCGGAACACGTGAGGCTGCTCCTTCAACTCCGCCACCGGAGCCGCGAAACTACCCAGTAAACTGTTGCCGACCAGAATCGAATCCGGATTCAGGTGCAAGGAGAACGTGTTTTCATCCTCCTGCTGCAGCACATACAGCCCGCTGCCGGTATACTGCACATAGGGCGAACTGCCTGTGCCAACAATACGTTTGGGCGACTTCGGCAGTCGGAGAGGCTGCCACTCGTCGATGCCTCGTGCATACATCACCGTCTCTTCGGTGATAAGCATACTCTGGTTGTGCGTGAAGGAGGTCGCCATCAGGTCGGGCAGGACCAGTTCGGTGGTGGGTTTTGCATACTGCACGCCCCGCGGCAGGCGGCGGAAGGTTTCTCCTGCCAGCATAAAGCTGACCGTCTTGGATGGAGTATACAGCCAGTTCAGCCAGTGCGCCTGCCAGTCGGTGTTCCAGCGGGCGGTGCTAACGCTGTCATACTGGAACTGGCAGGCCACCTGCACTTCCGCATGGCGGAAGTACGCCGCCAGCGCAGGATACAGATAGCAGCTGACGTTGGTCGCAGGCATGTCGAACTCATACTCCAACCGCGCCTTACGTGCGAACTCGGCAGGCAACTGCGTCGGCGAGGCTTGCGGTAAGAGGTTCATCCCATCGTTCACGCGCTCCCAGCCGCCCGGATACATGGCGGGGATGGTGATTGCCTCGCACTCCGAGTCGCCGATAGCCTGCACGATCTCCCTGTCTGCCCCACCGAAGAAGCTGATAGCCACCGGTTGCCTTGCCCCTGTGGAACGTATCGCCTCGTACATCTCACGAATATACTGGCGCATGAGGTCGTAACGGAATAGCGGGAAATAGGCGGGCGCCTCGGCAAGCCCTCGGGCGCTGCACCACTCCTGCCACAGTTTGCGGAAGGTTGCACGGTCGCGCTCGATCACCTCAGGGCGTTCGCCCTGTGGAGTGTAACTGCGCGTGAGAAGGTCTTGATAGGCGAAGTACGCCGGTTCGTTCATCACCTCCAGCAACACCAGACAGGGTTCATCCCTGTATGCCCTTCCGGTGTAGCGGTTGACATGCTGGAGGAACTGTCGAAGATAGTTTGCCGCGGCGCGTTTGGCTTCCGGTACAAACATCATGCCTGGCTTGCTAGTATTTGCAGAAAAGGAATCGGGGTTCTCGTTAGGCCCGCCCCACCAAGCGATCGGGGTGAACATCAGGTAGATGCCGCGTCGACTGCACTCCGCCACCAGATAGTCCAGCAGGTCGAGGTGCTCGTTGTCTATCAGGTTGCCGTCGCTATCGCTGATTTCGCGGTCAAACACATGGATACGAATCATCTCCACGCCCATCATCTGCAGGTGGTCCATGTCCTGCCGGATGGTGGCTTTCATATCCACACCCAGTCGTTTCATGTTCACGAACTGGTGCCAGCTCTGGGGATAGTAGTTCACCCCCCACAGCGCCACCTCGCCGCCGTCGACGTAGTACAACACGCCGTCACGCATCACCATCGGTCGCAGGGGCAACGGTTTGCCGATAGCCGAAGGTTTGGGACGCTCGACAGCAGGAGGCGTCTGCTGCTCTGGCGTGACAATCGGTTCATCGCCCACCAGAATCACCAGAGGTGCTTTATACAGCCCGCCCCCGGCATAGGTGTTCTCCACCATCACCGTCAGCACGTTTTCCGCGCCGTAGCGCACCAGCGATTCGGGAAGAGGATAATCGCGGGGAACGTCCCAGCCGCTGGTACGCCCGACTTGCTGTCCGTTGAGGCAGGTGATATCGTTGTCGTCCACTGCTGCGATGTACAGGCGCAGTTTTTTGCCTCGCCACGCTTCGGGCACCGTGAAACGCACCCGACACCACGCTGGGCGCTGCTCAAACCACAGGGTGGGCACGCCGATGCTCTCCCAAGCCGAGTCGTCGACATCGGGTGCTGCCAGCGAAGTGTCCAAACGGGCCTCGGGCGAGGTATACAGCCGCTTCCACGCCAACAGCGCCAGGTCTATCCCGCGCCTTACAGATACTTGCGTGCTGCTTTCCCCACAACCCGCCTGTAGCACAGCGGCATCCCGTTGAGGGGACAGCGATACCTGCACGGTGACCACACTCCATCCTCGAGCGGGAACACTTACGTTGAGGGAATCCGGCTGTACGTTGCCGCCATTGCAGGTAAAGGCAATCCGCGCCTCTGCCGGTTGCGGCTCGTGGTTCAGCACCAGAAACGCCACCGGAACCGGTCGGTCTTCCGGCACCAGCACCACAGGCACAGAAACACGCAGCTCCAGATTCTCACCCATCGCGGAGGGGGAACAACATCCAGTCAGCGCGCCAAGAAACACCACCCACCACACCCATATCTTCATAGACTGTGAGACGATGACCTCCAGAAGCTTTGCGTTCCCCGCGGTCGGTTGACCGTCCGACACCGAACAGACGACTTCGCCTGCAGATGCGCGGAACTCCCCTGTCATCCGCGCGTATGGTATCGAGCCATGCCCTCTACAGTTCTATCTTCGTGCCCAGCACCTGCAGGAACTTCGCCAGCCAGTCGGGATGGGCAGGCCAGGCAGGTGCAGTGACCAGATTGCCATCCACCACCGCTTTGTCCACCGGCACGTCCACGTATTCACCCCCAGCCGCCCGTACCTCCGGACCGACTGCAGGATAAGCCGAGGCCTTCTTGCCTCGAAGTGCCCCCGCCGCCGCCAGCAATTGCGCCCCATGGCAGATGGCAGCAATGGGCTTGTTCGCCTCGGCAAAGTGCTTCACCATGTCGATGACTCTTGGGTTGAGGCGGATGTACTCCGGCGCACGTCCACCGGGGATGACCAGCGCATCGTACTCTTCGGGCTTCACATCGTCAAAAGTGTAGTTCAGGGTGAAATTGTGTCCGGGCTTTTCGCTGTAGGTCTGATCGCCCTCGAAATCATGCACCGCCGTACGCACCTTCTCGCCGGCCTTCTTCCCCGGACACACGGCGTGCACATGGTGCCCCACCATCAGCAAAGCCTGAAACGGCACCATCACCTCGTAGTCCTCCACGAAATCGCCGACCAGCATGAGAATGCGTTTGGCTGCCATTGCGAACCCTCCCGCAAACGATTCTCGTACCTTATTATAACACCAAAAGTCCTCCAGACGGCAAGGACATCCTTCCAATAATATCCACAGGAGGGCTGTACCATGCAGAAAGCACGTTTGCGCATTGGTGAGATACTGTTACAACTGGGCTTCATCACTGGCGAGCAGCTGGAACAAGCCCTGAATATCCAGAAAGAAACCCAGGAGCTGCTTGGACAGATTCTGATGCGGCTGGGTTATGTCAACAGCGACCAGCTGGCGGAGGCGCAAGCTTATCAGTTTGGGGTGGATTATGAAAGAGTCAATCTCAACGATATTCCACCAGAGGTGCGCAACCTGATTCCGGCTCATCTGGCACGCCACCTGCGCGTTCTGCCTTTGCGGCAGGAGCGGCACCGGCTGGTGGTCGCGATGCTGAACCCTATGGACCTTGTGGCTCGCGACGACCTGCAGCGTATTACCAACTGCTACATTAAACCCGTTTACACCAATCCAGAGGTGCTTCAGCAAGCAATAGACCTGTTCTACGCTTCAGACATCCCGCCAGAGGAAACCAGGTCAGATGGTGACAGCGAGGGCATCCAGCTGCTGCACGTCGAGGACGAGAACACGCCAGAGGTGGACCACGTTGAGCAGCTGGTACAACAGGCACCCGTCGTCCGGCTTGTCAACGACATACTGGCGCAAGCGGCGCGAATGGGGGCGACCGACATCCATTTCGAACCAAAGCGCAGGGGGATTCGTCTGCGCTATCGCATCGACGGCGATTTAGTGGACGTGCGTACCATCCCGAATACGATGAAACAGGCGGTCATTGCGCGGGTGAAAGTGCTGGCAGACCTGAACCTGACCGAGCGACGGTTGCCTCAGGACGGACGATTTTCCTTTCAAGTGGATGCGCGCCGTATCGACGTGCGCGTCTCGACCCTTCCCAATCAGTACGGCGAACGGGTGGTGTTGCGATTATTGAACAACAGTCAGGTCAAATACAGCCTCGACGCGCTGGGCTTCTCGGAGGTCAATCTGCAGCGTTTTCGCTCGCTCATCCGTCAGCCCTACGGCATGATTTTGATTACCGGTCCTACGGGTTCGGGCAAGACCACCACCCTTTACGCAGCATTGCGGGAAATCTCGCGTCCCGAAATCAACATCATGACCTGCGAAGACCCCATCGAGTACGAAATCGAGGACATCAGCCAATCCAACGTGAACGAAAAAGTCGGACTGACCTTCGCCATGCAGCTGCGTTCTATCCTCCGCCAGGACCCCGACGTGGTGCTGATTGGCGAAATCCGCGATCGAGAGACCGCCGAGATTGCCTGCCGGGCATCGTTGACGGGACACCTCGTTCTGTCGACCCTGCACACCAATGACGCAGCAGGAGCACTGCCTCGCCTCATCGACATGGGGGTCGAGCCGTTCCTGATTAGCTCCTCCCTGATCGGAGTTGTTGGTCAGCGTCTTCTCCGCCGGTTATGCACACACTGCCGATACTTAGACATCCCCTCACCGCAGGAACAAGCGATGCTCGGCAATGCTGCCACACAGGTATACCGTGCTCGCGGATGCCCTCAATGTTTCCAGCGGGGCTACAGTGGTCGCATCGCCGTACACGAGGTGTTGCTGGTCAATGAGACCATCCGTCAGCTGACCCTTCAGCGGGCAGAAGCGCAACGCATTTTACAGGAAGCGCTGCAAGGCGGCATGGTTACCATGCAGGAGGATGCTCTGCAAAAGGCCCTGGCAGGGGTGACCAGCCTGCAAGAGGTCATCAGCAAGGTGGGTTTCCCCGATATTTCCACAGCGGACGCGCTGTCGCTTGCTGCGTAACTCTCTGCTCATTGAAGGACAACCGCATTCCGAGAGCGAAGCGGAGGGTAGATAAAATTCAATCGTGGCGTGAGAGGTTTGCGATGCGCGACAAACTCGCCCTTGTCGGGGGAAGCCCCGCCGTTTCTGTGTCCACGCTGGACCGGTGGCAAGTGCCCAAAGAGGAGATGAAACATGCCGTCAACGAGTTGATTGACGCGGATTTTTTGTCGGGTTCCGGCGCAGGTCTCCCCAAACAGTTCGAGGAAGAGTTTCGCCAGTATGTGGGTGCGCAATACTGCCTTTCGGTGAATCACGGCTCCACCGCCCTCGCCAGCGCGTTCTACGCGGTGAAGACGGGCCCTGGGGACGAGTTCATCACGCCCACACTGGGCTACATCGGTAGCTACAGCGGCGCGTTGCACATGGGGGCGCGACCGGTGTTTTGTGATATCGATCCCCACACCCTGCTGGCAGACCCCGAAGATATCGAGAAGCGCATTACTCCGCGTACGCGCTTCATCGTGCCTATCCACCTGTTCGGCAACGTGTGCGAGATGGACGCACTGCGTGACATCAGTTACCGCTACGGCATTCCGATTATCGAGGATGCCGCGCACGCGCACGGCGCGGAGTGGGACGGAGTGAAGGTGGGCAACATCTCGGACCTCACCTGCTTCAGCCTGCAGGGCTCACCGCCTTACGGCAAACCCGTCTGCGGCGGCGAAGGGGGTCTGGTAACCACCAATCGTCGGGAATACTACGAGCGAATGCTGGCGTTCTGTCACCTGCATCGCGCTGGCATCACGGAGGAGCTGACCCTGCCGGAGTACCGCGAACTGGACGCACAGGTACTTGGATGCAAATGGCGGGCGCATCCGCTGGCGCTGGCGATTGCGCGGGTAACGATGCAGTCGCTGGACTACCGCAACGCCAAACGCACCGAGTTTCGCCAGAAGGTGTTTGCCGCACTGCAGGGAATGCGTGGCATCGAGCCGGTGCGCTCGTATCCGAAGGCGAAACCTGCGGGCTTCTTCGCGGGACATCCGCTGATTTATCGCCCCGAACAGCTGCATGGACTGCCTGCCGAACGATTCGTGGAGGCGTTGCAGGCAGAGGGTGTGCCGGTGTGGCTCTATGGGCGCAAGCTGGAGCACCAGAAGACCATCTTCCGCAAAGGGTTCGACCTGTGGGGTAATGGCAGGGGACCACTTGGCGGGGAGTTTTTCGGGCTGCCGCCATTCGAGGGCTACAGAGACGGCGATTTCCCGCAGGCGGAGCGTGTGGCGGGCAACATTTTACACTTACGTCCGGTCATCGAGCCACCCGACGAGCTGGTGGAGCAAATCGCGCGCGCCTCCGAGAAGGTCATCGCGCAGCACGAGCAGCTGTTGTAGTAGCGGAACGCCCGCAGGAGCTTTTGACAAATCCAGTAAGTCATGCTACACTTTGTTCAAAGGTGTTACGTCATGGCAGGGCTGAAGCGGTTTGGCGTCTCCATACCGGCGGACCTGGTCGATGCCTTCGACCATCTCATCGAGGGCAAGGGTTACCGCACACGCTCGGAGGCGATACGCGACCTCATGCGTGATGCCCTTGTGGAGAGCGAATGGGAGAGCAACACGGGGGAGGTAGTCGGCACGGTGACCATTGTCTATAACCATGAGGTTCGCGAAATCTCCCGCGTGCTCACGCAGCTGCAGCACCAGTACGTGGATGCCATTGTTTGCACGACGCACGTGCATATGGACGAACACAACTGCATGGAGGTGCTGGTGGTGCGCGGCTCTGCCGCTCAGGTACAAGCCATCGCGGACAAACTCATCAGCATGAGAGGTGTCAAACATGGCAAACTGGTATGTACGACCACGGGCAGGTCCCTCGTCTAAAAGCCGATATCGATTTGTGCCGAAGCGTCGCCAGATGAGATGGGCAGATGCGGAAGTGATCGACGAACCAGAGGTCTATCTGGCGCGAGCACGGAAAAGGGATCTGCCCTGAATATCTTCACCTCGGTTCCCAGAAACACTCCTCGATACTCGTCTCCTTGATCCAGCGCACCTGTCCGTCAGCGCAGACGATGTTCAAGCCGTCTGTGTGCCGCATGATGATATCTTCATCATCCCCCTCATAGAGCAGTACGGTTCGCTCTGGAGTCTCAATCTGACTCAGAGTCCAGCCAGCAAAGTCCATGTTCAGTGCATAGCTGATGGGCTGCGGCGAATCGTCTGACCGGCAGCGCAACACATCTGCGCCCGGTTGCACATAAGCACCAATGAGAGCCCGCACGCCGAACACGGGCAATCTGCCGTCGTAATCCGCCGTGTACATCTGGATGGCTCGGCTCAGTTGCTTCATGTTGGTCATGCACGCTTCCATCTGCGCCGTCTCACGTGCTGCAGCGAACAGCGGCAACAGGATGGCAGCCAGCACGGCGAGGGCAAAGATGGCTAAGGCTGCTGCCGCAGCGCTCGACCCCAGCCCTTGAAATCCCGCGAAGGGCAAGAGCATCACCGCGCCCAGCGTTGTAGCGGCACGACGTTCCACAGTAATCTGAGGCGTACCCAATATGAATTGCCTCAGCTCCGCAATCCGCTTGACCAGCGGCGGATGCGTGGAGGTGATTTCAATCAGTCGCGCAAAGATACTCGTCTGCGCCTCGTTGGCTTGCTGCACCAGCAGCTCGGGTTGCACGTGTCGCGCCAGCCGCCAGCCTGTTGCGAGCATCGCCAGCACACGCTCGTATGCCTGCAGGTCGCCTGCACACGCCTGTCCGCACCGGTCCGCGCTGTACTCGCAGAGGCGCGACCATGCCAGATAGAGCAAAGGTATCCAAAAGCCTCCCATCACCAGCCAACGCCAGCGGAAGTGTCCCAGCACGAAGTGTGCCAGCTCATGCCCGATTAGCCCGCGCAAGGCTGCCGGGTCCTCCTCGATGCCCTCCACCAGTTGCGAGAACAACACCATGCAACGGCTGCGCATCATCATGGCGACGAAGGCGTTCAGCGTCGTGCCTTCCATGATATATATCTCCAGCGGCTCATGGTAGCCCAACCGTTGCTGCACCTCTTCGAACGCACGATGCACATGTGGGAAGTGCTGTTCGCTGACTCGCACACTGTGCGTCAGCAGCTGTGCCCGGAACATCTGGAAGGCAACCCAGCTGAAAAACCACAGCACCAGTCCCACGGGAATGATGATGCCCAGCGTGACGACCAGCAGCAAAAGCCACGTGACCGCGCCCGCTAACGCAAGGATGACAAACACGGTGTTTTCCAGAGGATGGCGCAGTCGTTCCAGCGGGAGTGATGGTATAATCCGAAGCACTTCAGCCCCACAGCGCGGGCACGTGGTGGCACCCTGCGGAATCCCCTCTCCGCAGCGAATGCATGTTTGCATACCAGTCTCCTCCTTTCCAGTGACTTCCTACCGCCTGCCGAAGCGGTAGCCAGCGATGCTGGGGTCGTTCGTCAGTATCACGAAGTCCGCGGCGCAGGGGATGTTCTTGGGCGCTTCTATCTCCAGCGTGTGCGTGCCCCTGGTTAGCGTTACCGCCTCGGTTGCTAGCACGTCCATACCCTCCATCGCGGGCGCATCCTGTACCCGAAGCGGCTTGCCGTTCAACACCACGCGCGGTGCGACCATCTTGCCTTGCGCCACACACCGGATGAACAGGGTATAGCGTCCCTCGTTTTGAATGGGGAACCGGGTTCGGATAGAGCTGCCTGCCGGTAGCCACACGCAGGTTTCTCCTGTGCCGGGGCTGCAATCGGGCTGGGCGCGTTTCTTCTGTCCGCGCAGGTCGGTAAAGCCTTCGCACTGCAACAGGAGTTCGCGCGGCAACTCCGTGAACGGAACCACCGCCATTCCGCCGGGCGGTATCTGCACCCGGACATCTCCGGGAGGGGGTGGTTGCACCTGCGGGTAGCCCGCAAAAGTCTCACGGGTGAAACGCAACGTGCGCGTTATCGGCTGGTCGGTGGTGTTGAACAAAAGGATACGGTCGGTGAGCAGGGCGGTGAGGATACCGTCTGCCACATCATCCACCAGCGGAGCATTGCGGGCGGAGGGCAAAAGGTCGGGAAGGCGGTACACCAGCCGCCGCAGCACCTCGATGTAGGCACTGATGCCATCCTGCGCCCTCCGCACCGGCACGAATACGCACAGCCCTTTGCCCAGCCGCTGCGCCCAGCGAGTAGATAACACCTGTGAGTCAATCTGGTAGGTGTAACGTCCTCGCGGCGCGGTGTCCAGTGGAGGCTGCGCGGAGTCCATCGCCGTCAGCCGGATTTCCGCGATGCGCACCCCTCGCCCCGGCTTGGCACCTTGAGGGGAAAGCATATAGAAGAAAAGCACAGGCACAGTGTCCGCCTTCACCATTTCCGCCGGGATGACGAATTTGTATACCGTCTCGCCGGGGCTGTCCAGATAACCCAGCAGGTTTTGATTCAGGCGTACCGCAGTGCGCACTCCGTGCTGCTCTTGCGGCACGATGGCACGGATGGTGAGGCTGTATGCCTGTCCAGACTGGAGCAGCAGCGACACCTGCGCGCTCGCGCCCGTCCACCGCCAGCTGCGCTCGCCCTCCTTCTCCGGAGGCGACCAGTCGCCCTGCAAAAACTCCGCCGTCACCGGGTCGTCCATGCGCAAGACGTACCCGCCCGCCGGCACCTCGCCGCGGAAGGCAGGCTTCAAGGTTTGCAGCCGGCCCGCATAGCCGAACAGGGTGCGCCACGCGGTGCCGTCGCCCTCCACATTGGTAACCTTGCCGAAGTCGTATGCGGCGACCACGCCTCCAGCCTGCACCCACTCCACGATTTTGTCCAGCACGTCCTGCTCCACCACAGTGCCTTCCCAGAATACCAGCAGGCGGTATCGCTCCAGCGCGCCGTCGCGGATCATCCGCTCGTCCACGATGTCGAAGGCGAAGAGGTCGCGTGCCTGCTTACAGCCCAGTCGCAGCGTCGGTGCTTCCCCCACATCTGCCAGACGCACAGCGGTCGATGGGTAGAACATCGCGACGTCCACCACTGGCTGCCCGACGACAAAGTGGCGCAGGTTCTGCTCGTAGACGGGTTCGTTCCTCGTGGCGTTCACTGCCCAGTCAAAGAAGCCCGACGCCCCCTGCGCCACTGCCTCGAACAGCGCTTCCGCCTGTCGCTTTGCATCCAGCGTGCCCGGCGTTTCCAGCCACAACGGCACACCGTAGAAACGGCAGGCAGAGGCAATCCGCGCCAGCAGGAAGCTTTCGTTATCGGCAAGAGGGAGGTAGCCCGCGTGAACCGAACGCACCGCCACGCCGTACCGCGCCGCCACCTTCACCAGCGCGGAGATATCTGCCCCGTAGCGCACGTCTTCATCGGGAAAACCGAGGGGCAGGATGCGCAGGGTGCGCGGGAAGTAACGCTGCGACAGGCGGCAGACGATGTCGGCAAGGTAGGTCACGCCGTTGGAGTACCAGCTGACAAAATCCAGCCACCATCTCCGTCCTTCGGCAGGGGATTTGGGATAGCGGATGTCTTCCTCTTTCGCAAACGGCGTGCCCCATGCTTTGTTCAGGGCGTCAAGGCTCCCATACTTGCGCAGCATCGCCTTCTGAAAGTTGACGCGCGCCTTCTGGTCGCCGCACCAGAAGCCTTTGTGGTTATGCGCCTTACCGAAGCGTCGCTCCCAGTCCTCACGTTGTTCTCGCGATGCCATGCGCGCGCCGGAGAACAGCCCCGCCTCGCCGTAGTCCCCGTGAACGCCCAGCACCAGCGCGCTGACCCGCGGCGTAGCACCGCCAAACTGCCTCGCTAAAGCCGACCATTGCCTGTCCAGCCAGTTGCCGAATAACGGTTCCCATGGAGAGAGTGCGGGTATCTCCTCGTTATGCTCCACACACCGGGTGAGGGCAGGTTTCTCCTTCTCGATGTACCATTTGGGGGGAAAGGCACAGTGGGGGAATAGCGTGAACAAAAAACCTTCTCGTCTGGCTTGCTCGTAAACCTCTTCGGCAGCGATCCAGTCCCACTGCCCTGCAGAAACTTCGTTGCTGGCAAGGTGGTCGGTATCATACTGCCACAGCGAAAAGCCCAGCAGACGGAGTGTGGGGAACCATTCCGTTTTGGCTCCGCCGAAGCTGAAGACGACTCGCGCTCCGGGCTTTGGAGGCTGTGCCAGCGCGTCCGCGGAGGAGGGTGTTACATAAACCCGCACAAACCGGCGGACATCCACCTGTGATGCGCGCTGTCCACCTGAGGCTCCCGCAACCAGTAACAGAAAAACTCCCGCGACTAACCACAGCCAGCGTTTGCACTTCATAATACTACCATTCGTGGGGCAGTGAGGAGTTCCTGCTGCAGCTATCCCATATCCGTTGCGTAGGGCGTCCAGTCGGGGTGAGGTACGTCCAGCATCGCGTATACCTCTTCCCGAATCAGCCGCTCGCAGTCGGAGGACACCATCAGCGTGCCATAGTAACGGTAAGCCATATCCACTTCATACCCGCCGAGGAGGTAGTCCGCCGCGGTTGGAATGTATCCCCAGCAGCCGTTACTGTACCCCAGCGTGATGGTGGGTTTATGTGGGGACTGCCGTTCGAAGTCGAGGGCGTACTGCACAAACATCTCCGCAGGGAACGCCAGCAGATGCACATCGCCGAGGCGCAGGTGCTGTATCTCGAGCGGCATCGTACGGGGCTCTTGCTTCTCCACAGCCAGCAGAAGGTCCTGCGCCCACCGCACCATATCGCGCCGCCACATCAGCACTCCCAGTGGCGCGCCCTCTTCCTCTGCACGCTGTAAATCCTCCTCTGCCTGGCGCAGGTGTTGCTGTGCCTCCTCCACAGGCGGAAAAACGTAGGGTAGCTGCACCGTGCGCAAACTGCCCGAGACGGGCACTGCTTCCACAGGTTCGGACAGGTGCGAGGCAACCACCACCGCCGCCCCGAGTATCTCTCCCAGCTTGCGTGCGTGCGCAAAGGTGGCTCCTGTATGTACGGGGTTGATGTTTCCCGCGCAGCCCTGCAGGAACATCGGCGTGCCCGTTCCCGCACGGCGCAGGAAATCGCACGCCGCGCCAGGATAGTCTGCGGTCACCCACAGATTTTGCCCGCCCAACACGACCGGATGAGCGGCATAAGCAAAAAGCACCGCCAGCGGGTTGCCGTCCTCGCGGTCGACGCGCAGCACATCGACATAAGGCTGGACGAAACCTTTTGGGTTCTGCCCGATTACCGTTTTGCCATCGCGCCGCTCCCGGCGGTTGATGCCGATTTGCACCGGGGCGCGTTCCCAGCGCAGGCTGACCGGCTCCAGCATATCCACTGCCTGTTGCACTGCACCCACCAGCTTGCGCGCCATGATGTTGCAGTAGAGCTCATCCCGCTCGCCCATCGTGCGGAAGGTGCGTGTGGCAGGACCCGAATGCGTGTGCGAGCAGTTCAGTAGCAGCCGCTCCGGGGGGATACCTACCTTGCGGTACACGCCGTCCCGGATGATTTCCACCAGATCGAAGTCCAGCGCAATCAGGTCCATGCTGACGACACATGCCAGGCTGATTCCGTCGTCCAGTACCAGCGCGCGAGCGTGCAGTTCGTCGTGGATGCCGATACACCCGCTGGAGCGACCGGCGAACCCTGCCAGCCACACCCCGACGGGTGGGGTAATATTGGTTTCACAGACGGCAGCTTTCAGCGCCATGTTCCTCCCTCCTGAGCAACGGTGGAACCGCCGCGCTCTATCTTCTGCAGTCGTTCAATCATCCTCGCTATCTTACGCCGATGCTCCAGTAGCGGGCGGGGGTCGGTGGTGAAGTGCGTCAGGTCTTTGGAGATATGCTCAGGGACCTCCAGCAGCTTTTCCGCCTCTTTCAGCAGACTTTCGGGCGCCTTGCCCCGCAACCGCTCAATCTGCTTTTGCAAGATGACGAAGTATTCGTAGTCCTCCACGCCATCGCGCAGGTTTTCCCAGCGTATCGATGGAGATGGAGGCTCGATAGCGGGAGAATGCTGCCCATTCGGGTCGCGACGCGGAGGATACAGGAACCGCCCGTCGCCATTGCCCCAGAACTGCTTCGTGCCCTGCGGTACGCCGTAGCCACTGACGTAGCTCATCGGGTCTTCCCACGGGTTCTGCAGGCTGTCGGGGAAGGCAGTCGGACTGGTCCACCACGTGGTCTCCCAGATGAGAATACCCTGAATGCCGTATTGCCATGTCTGCCAGCCCCACAGGCGCATCTCCACGCCCGGATGCTCGATAAACAAGCCGATATACGGAGCACGGGGACCAGTGCAGATGTACCACCAGACCTCCTCGCCCGCCTTCTTGCGCTCCTCCGCCTTCTCGCGCGTCCACTCTGGCGTGAGACCACACCACAAGTCCACGTGTCCATACAGAGGCGGCTCAGGCTGTTCGGTGAGCATGCGGCGGATGCCGGGCGCGTGCCGCTTCAGTCGCTGCATCCCCTCGATGACGAACTCATAATCGCGCGGCTCCGGCTCGTCGAACCAGTAGACATACGCCTTGTCCAGCCAGCCCTTCTCCCGCAGGTGCGATTCTATCTGCCGCACATACTCGCCCCAGAGCCGCTCATATTCAGGGGTGCCCGCCTTGAACCCGCCAAACTCGCCCGGGTATCGCTCGAAGAACGTTCCACCGCCCATCCCCTCGATGGGCAGCACGAAGGCGTTGAAGCCTACCTCATCCAGATAGTAGGACGCCGCTTTGTCGAACTCGCTGAAATCCACGATGACCTTTTTGTCTGCGCCCTCTCCTTCGAAGCGCACACGGATGGGCGCATGAGCGTAGAACGAGTAGGGGGCGATGCGGTGTTCCGCAAAAGAGCGCATGTACAAATCCCATACCTGCTTTTCCTGCTCCGCGTTCTGAAGATGGTGATACCGCTTGATATTCCATGCACCGATTCCAAAGCCGCTGCGCAGCGTGGGCGACTTCGGCAGAGTGAAGTCGAACACGGTCAGCTTCAGTGGTACAGTGATTCTGCCGCGATTGGTGTGGATGGTGACCGAGCCCTGATACTCGCCAGCGGGCGCGCTCTCGGGAACGTATACCAGTATCCATATCGCCTGATTGCGGTTATGTGGAAGCGTAAACGGCGTTTTCAACGGCGGCAGGGGGTCGGGGTACTCGCCGGGCGCGCCGAGACTGTCGCTGGGATGCTCGACCTGCACTGTTGCCACCTCGTGCAGCCGAATCTGCGAGGCAGGGATGCGCGTCTGTGACCCCACGAGGTCGGTAACGGAGACGCTTTCGATGACGGTATTGGCTTCCTTTGCGCGCAGCACCAGCTGCGCGGGCTCGAATTCATTGCGGGCGGCTTCTATCTCGATGGCGGCAGCTTTGCCTGTTGGGGCGGGTCGATCGCGTCCCACCTTCCATGCGCCTTCACACCACCACACATCGCCAAAGCCGACCGGCGCAGCGAGCGGGTAGCCGTAATGGGGCTCTTCCACTACCATTGTGGTGACCTCCGTCTGGGCAGAGTACACGACAGACCTTCCTGACGTGGCACGGATGGCGACGGTATGTTTGCCAGCAGGAAGACGGCTGAGCGTCCACTCAGTGGTCGCCTGGCGGTTGGGCTGTAGCGAGATGCGCCCGAGCGTCTTCCACTCTCCATTCACGCCCAGCGCAATCTGCAGCTGCTGCCTGGTGGGTTGTCGGTTCTCCCAGCGGACACGCAGCAGGTCCGATTCGGCAAACCACTGCGCCTGCAATCTGGGAGACGTCTGACGTTGCTCGACGATCAGGGTTCGTCCGTGTCGCGACGCTCCTTGATAGTCTACCTCCGCCTGCAGCTGATAGGAATCCACGATGCCAACCCCAGCGGGGCTGTCGCTTTCTGCGGAGAGCCGAACATACAATTGCCGTGTGGGGAACAGGCTTTCGGGCAGTTGCACTACCATACTGCCCTCCTTTTCCGAGCGCGCCACGGGCTGCCACTGCTGTCCGTTGATACTAACGCTCACTACCACCGTGGCGCTACTGTGCCGTTCTCTGTTGACCGTTACCGTTGCCTGTCTTATGCGGAACGGTAGCGCATACCTGTAGATAACTTCCTGCCCCTTGCTGATGACCCAGCGGTTGGTGTTGAAATATGCCGTTTGCCTCCAAAGGGTGCGGTGGATAGTGGTACCGAACCATGACATCACGTGGGTATCCGTATACCGACCAGCACGCAGGCTTTCGCCCTCGCCAAGCGTCAGGTTGCCCCATTGCCGGTGAACGGCTTGCGCAGGCGACAGTTCCATGCGGTCGAACCACACCGTGCCGTTCCAGTGCCAGTGTCCTACTCGCGCAAAAAGTGGCGATGTTTCGGGGCATCGAAAGGCGAAAGCATACTCCGTCCACTGGTTTGGTACGGGGAAGTCGTGGTTCGTAGCGTTGGTTCCGCTGACGATAACCCCGCCCCTGCCTTCGCCACGCGCCCGAAAGCGAAAGACATATGCCTGCCCAGTCTGGAGGTTCACTGGCGTGCGCCAGTACGCGCTATCCTGCCCCGCGCCGCGCACCCCGAGCACCTGCCTGCCATCGGCTTGAGTGCGAAACACGCTTGGCAGCACCTTCCAGTCAGCAGGTACGTGAGAGGCATCTCCTGTTTGCCATTCCGACAGCGGTGGTAGCAGGTTTTGCGCCGCTGCCCCCAAACACATCACAAACAGCAACATCATCGGCAAGAAAACACGCATCGCTGCCACTCCCTTCCTCCGCCAGATTGTGCCCCGAAGCGGGGTACAATCGCCTCAGCCGAGCCACTCCAGACTTATTGAGCAATCTTTTCGACAAGAGCTGCAGGACTCCTGCAGAAGCTGCTGTTCTCTCCATAAATTGAGCGAGTCAAAATTTTCAAAAACACTTGACCTTTTTGGCGAAAGGGAGTATTATAGAATCGTGAATACGTATTCTCAAGTGGTAAGAAGTTCTCTCTTGCGGCGACAAGCGGTTGGCAACAACCGTGAGCATACTATCACCATAAAGGGGGTTACTTCTATGATGAGGCGACACGCTTTCACGCTGATCGAGCTGCTTGTTGTTATCGCGATTATCGCGATACTGGCAGCCATTCTGTTCCCGGTTTTCGCCCAGGCACGCGACAAGGCACGCCAGACCGCAGACCTGAGCAACCTGAAGCAGATTGGGCTGGCCATCCAGATGTACGCCCAGGATTACGATGAGACGATGGCTCCTGCCGAAGGCTGGCGCCCGGACATTCAGGCGGACCCCGGTCAATTCGTCACCTGGATGGCGCTGGTGCTTCCCTACACCAAGAACCACCAGATTTTCCGCTCGCCGAAGTATGCCTTCCTGTATCCGGAGAGCATTGCCAACTGGTTGAACTACGGCTTGCACGGTGCGATGGTTCAGGGCACCGCACCTAATCGGGTATTGCCCATCTCCTACGCGGCGGTCAACCTGCGCTGGTCCACCTGGCCACACCAGACCACAGTCTCCGCGAACAACGGCTATGGAGGCAAAGGTGGGATGTACGCGTCATATCCGCAGTGGACGTCCGGTGATACCCCGGTAAGCCTCGCCTCTATCGAGGAGGTGGCAGGCACTCGCGTGGTGGTTAATGCCCTTTCGTACCATATCATTAGCGGGTGCGACCTAGACATTCTGGACGACAACGGGCAGCTGCCCTGCGGCTTCACCATGGTCACCTATCGTGATCCTGGTGGTAATGCTCCGTGGGCGGTTAACCTGAATCCGCCCAATCCCGATGTGCTGGCTCCGTTCGCGCGCAGGATGAACGTCGTCTTCGCCGATGGCCACGCCAAGTCTGTGCCATGGGGAATGGGATGTCCGCACGAGTACACCGTTGAAGCCGACCGCTCGCTGGTACCCCAGCGTTGCCGCCAGCAGTGATGGAGGTAATATCATGCGACGCGACATCCCGTTGCCGGTAGCTATAGGCATCATTGTGGTCATTCTGGCAGTGGTCGCGGTGATTCTGTGGAAACAAACCTCACCACCCACAGAAGGTGTGTTGAAGCGCTGGACACCTTATCCACAGATCCCAACGCGGACACAAGAGACGGTGCCTCAAACTACCAGATAATCCGAACGCGATTGCCGAGGGGCAGGTGCTATCACCACATACCTGCCCCTCTTACACGTCTGAACAAGTAAGACTCATTACCCGATAATAGTTACTGAGTGGCTTTTGCCGCATCCCCTTGGGAGGATGTGCAAAGGGGGAATGCCAGCATGAACCCCGACGATATCACCATCCGACCGGTCGTCTACGGCAACGCGGTCCGTCCCGTACACCGCGAAACGCCCTCGCGCGACTCGACAGGAGGACAACGCCCCTCCACACGCGAGCAAGCGGAAGCGGAGGAACCCCAAACGATGGAGGATGGCGAGCAGACACCAACTGAAGAGACTCACCTGATAGACCTGCGGGCATAGAGGAGACGATGGGCATTTTGGGATACCTGACCGCCGCAGAGGTAGAACCCTCGTTGTTTATCGGCGCGGCGATGAGTACGGACTCTTTCGGTCTGCCGGTGGAGTTTCGCTACACCGAGCCGGTGCGTGCTACACGCTTGCAGCGTATCCTGTACGGCAGTGCCCTGCACCGCTACCTGTGTCGCGAGGTGATTGCCACTACCCTGTTGCAGGCAATGGAGACGCACCCCAAGGTATGGATTGTGCAGGACGAGGTGTTGCTGGAGCCTCTGGAGGCAATGCACGCGCCTGTCGTGATGCTTTTTACCACCGAAATGGCACCCATGACCGACCTGGGCGCCACCATGCCCGCTGGCGAAGACGAAATGCTGGTACAGCTCTCTCTGGCGGGTGCGCCCGTGCGCATCCGTTTCGGCAATAAGGATGCCGCCATGCAACGTCAAGCGTTGGAGGTTCTGACAGCCGCCGCACGCACTATGGATGTACTGGAGCCACTGAGCCGCCTGCAACAGGCGGCGCGCGCCGTACAGGAGGAACAGGAAGTCGCTTGAGAATGTCGTGGTGGGGACAGTTCTGGCTCCGCGTGCTGACCTGGGTGCTTGTGGTCGATGCTCCCGAGGTGCATGGTGGGAACCTTGCTTTTGTCCCTCCGGCGCCCCTCCCCTTGCCTTTACGGCTATCACCCCCCAGCGTCCGGTGTTCTCGCCCCGCAAAGTGCAGGGTGAACACTCTCTCTGCACCGGCGCGAGTCTGCGCCATACGCTGTCTCTCCCGCCCCGAGGCACGAGTACTTGCCGCATGTGCCCCTTCCGTCAGGGCAAGGCTGCGCAGTGTGAGTGTCCACTCGGGTTGTCAGGTGCATCAACTCGTACTGGTGCGTGCAACCTTACCGGTTTCTCATCGCGTATTATTATGCAGACGTCTTCCCGTTGTTCGAGCGCGCGTGCACCTGCTGCCCAGGCAAGCTCAAACCCGTTCGGCAAAGTTGCGCTGGCAATGCCGGGCACAACAGGCAACCATCCAGCGATTCCGCAGCAGAGCGGTGCGTTCTTCAGTGGTATGGCGCCTGCCCATTGCCCGATACGCTGTGCCCTTGGAGCAGTTAACGGCAGAGTATCGTCGCCAGTGTCGGGAGGCATTGCAGCGAGCGGCGAAAGGATACGCGCGCGTTCAAAGCGTATACTACCCTGTGCCCGCGCACGCGGTGGCACGCATTGAGATTGACGAACGGATTGGAGTGCTGTACGTGCATCCTCGTTCCGAACGCGCCGACGCGGATGTTGCCTGCCTGTGGGTGGTATCGGGGGTGCAAGTGGCAGACGGTCGCCCCGTGCGAGCGTTGTTCAGGGTGATGTGATGGAGTTCTTTTTTCTGCTGGCACAAGCTGCTCTGCTCGTTCTGGCGGGCGTGATGGTGTTGCGCGTGCGCGATGAGCTCCATCTGCTGGTACGTCAGGCGACCTCGCAACAGCAGAACGAGCAAATAGAACGGCTGCATGAGGAACTGCGCCAGACCCTGCAGGAGGTGCGCGCAACCCTCCACGAGGGTGTTGCCCGGCTGGAAGAGAGAATCCAGAGGGCAGAGCAGGTATTGCACGAGCTGGAGGCACATACGGGGAACAGCGCAACGCAGGCGGTTGCCAACCTGCAAAACGAGCCTCACCGCGTTCCGGTAGAGCGCATCCTGGCACTGGCGGATGAGGGGTGTGATGTCCAGGAGATTGCGCGCCGAACCGGCGTGGCAGAAGGTGAGGTCTCGCTGGTCGTGCAGCTGCGAATGCCACGCGCAGGACAGCAACGTGCTGGCTCCGAAGCGGTGCCATCCGACGAAATAGTCCAGAAGAACGAGGGAACGGACGAATGAGAGGAGAACGAACCATCATGCGAAAAGGGCTGCTGCTATGCATCGTGCTTCCGGTGGGGATTCTACTGGCGACCACCGGCTGCGGCAGGAAAACGGTCGGTGAAGTCAACGATAATCCCATTAGCCAGGCGGAGTACTACAAAACACTGGAGCGGATGGCGGTTCCGCTCACGCAGGGCGAAAACCCCGTGCGCGACCCGGCTACCGGTCGCATCATCCGCGAACAGGCGGGGTATCTGGCTCTGCGAATGCTGGTAGACCGCCGCATTATCCTGCAGATGGCAGAGAAAGAGAAGGTAATGCCCACCGAAGACGAGGTTAAAAAAGAGCTGGAACGCCAGAAAAAACTGCCGGGCTTCAACGAACGCCTGAAGACGCTCGGCTACACGCAGGACGACCTGAAAGAGGACATCAAAGTGGAGCTGGCAGCCTTCAAGCTGATTACCAAGGGCATTACCGTCAGCGATGACGAGGTGAAGAAGGCGTACCAGCAGAACATCCAGCAGTTCACTATCCCGGCGCAGGTGCAGGTCGCGCTGATTCTCGTGGACAATCGCAAGACACTGGACGAAGTGCAGGCAATGTTGAAAAAAGGCACCGATTTCCATGTCGTAGCGGTGCAGAAGTCCATGAAGCTGCCCAATATGCCTCAGGGCGGCGTCTGGCTGCGCGAGACCGATGATACTTTCAAGCAGTTTCCTCAGCTGTGGCAGACGCTGCAGAAAACACCGGTTGGTAGTGTGACCTCACCGCAGCCCCTCAGGCTGCCGGGCGCGCAGGGCAAAGTGGTGAACGGATGGGTGCTGTTTAAAGTGCTGGACAAGAAGGACCGACAGGTGCGCCCGTTCGATGAAGTGAAGGAAGACCTGCGCCGTCTGCTGATGCAGGCAAAAAGCAAGCGCAACCTGGGACGCGAACTGATGCAGATGCGAGCACAGGCGAAGGTATCGTTCGAGATACCTCGCTTTAACCGCCGCTGGCAGGAGGAGATGAAGCAGTTGCAGCAGCAGCTTCAGGAGGCCCAACCCTCACCTGCCTTACCTGCCGTCCCCACACCGACACCCGGAGGCGCAACACCTTAACGAACGGGGCACTCCCTGCGGAGGAGTGCCCCTTTTGCTCTATATTCCGAGCTGACGCACCTGTTCGCGCAAGTAATCCGCGGTCTCCTCAGGAATGGCGGTGGTGATATAGATGCCACTTCCCAGCTCGAACCCGGCAGGCGTGGTCAGGCGAGGCACGATTTCAATATGCCAGTGATAGTAATCCATGCAGCTATCGCGCAGCGGAGCAGTGTGCAGTACGGCGTTGTAGTCGGGGTTATTGGCCGCGCGGTAGAGCAACAACAGGGTGCGCTGCAACACATCCGCCAGAAACGTCACATCCTCAGCCCGCGCATCCGCCACAAAGGACGCGCTGTGCCGGCGTGGCAGTATCATCAGCTCAAAGGGGAAGCGTGACGCGAAGGGCGCCAGTACCACGTAATGGTCTGTGGTCAACACGACACGCTCTTCGCACTCCAGCTCCTTCTCCAGCATGTAGCAGTACACGCAGGTCACCCGGTCGTCGTAGAAGCGGCGGGCTTCCTCAATCTCCTCGCGGATGTTGGTGGGCACAATGGGCGTGGCAATCAGCTGCGAGTGGGGATGCACCAGCGAAGTACCCGCCCCGGCACCGTGATTGCGAAACACCTGCACGAAAGCAATACGGTTATCCTGTGCTAATGTACGCATCCGCTGCAGTAATGCCTGCAGCACCAGCTGCACATGCTCCTGCGGCAGGGTTGCCAGAGTCTGATTGTGCTGGGGCGTCTCGATAATCACCTCATGAGAGCCATAGCCGTTAATGGTGGTGAAAATCTCGGGATGTTTCACCTCCCATTTGGCTGAAGTGGAGAGCGCGGCAAACTTGTTGGGCACCACACGCACTTTCCAGCCGGGCTGGTTGGGTTCGCTCCCGTTGCGCAGAGCGTACACCTCAGGGGGAGTTTGCCCCTCGTTTCCCTCACAGAAAGGACAGTCATCCCGGTGGTCCGGTTCCTCCTGCACCACCATCTGTTTCAGAAACTGATGTGGACGCTTTGCCCGCTCTTTGGAGACGATGACCCACCGCTTGGTGGCGATGTCCTGACGCAGTTCGGACACGGTCGCTCACTCCTTTCGTGTGTTTCCCGCAACAGCTTTCACTCCGTGTAGTGAAAACGGCGCAGCAGCTCTTCCGGCGAGAGTGCATCCGGATCGTGTATCATCAACTTCAATATCTCCACAGTGCGTTCCTTGCCGATAGAGACGTATTTACCGATAGCTCGCACATACACCGTGCCCTTCTCGTCCACAATCTCGCCATGCGTGTACCATACCCTGCCCCGCCTCTGGGTCATTTGCGCCCGCGCGGTCAGCGGGGTGTGCAAAGGCACCGGCTTGAGGAAGCGCGTATTGATTTCTGCCGAAACACTGAACTCTCCCGTTTGCATGGTCGCCGCCCAGCCCATCAGCTCATCCAGTATGCTCATCAAAGCGCCGCCATGTGCGATGCCCGGGTAGCCCATCTGCTCTTCACGCAAAACCAGCGGCACATAAGCGCCGTGTTCATCCGCGTAAAAGCGAACGTTCAACGCTTTCGGATTGCTCTCCCCGCAGACGAAACAGGTATGTGAGTGCGGCAACTTGCACGGCATCTGTCTTCTGCACCTCCATCTGCTTTAGTCACTTGCAGGATACAATTACCGAATGCACAGGCAGGAATCCTGTGTTGTTTCCGGACGGCTGTCAGGATATCCTCATGTTGGTCACCGCTCGCGGCAGCGGACAGGAACTCTCCTTACCTCCCGCCAAATTGTATTGTTGGAGGAATGCTTCTATGCGTGTGCTACTGACGATTCTGGTCACCGCGGTGTGTCTTGGCGTCGCGGTGGGAAAGGCGGATACCGTGCCCAAGAAAACCATTGCTCTGTTCACCCCTGAGCAGATACAACGTGCGCGGCATCGTCTGGCGAATGAAGAACCTGCCCGTCAGGCTGTGCAGGGTATCCTGCAAATGGCGCAGCAGTGGGTGCAATTCAGCGACGATCACCTGCGTGAGACCATCCCACCGCCTCAGGTTCCGCGTGCCTTCAACATCAGCTTCTCGGGATGCCCGGTGTGCGGCAGGGAGACCTTCAAGTATGGCAACTACGGCTTCGAGACCCCGCTGGAGAAGCCATGGAAGGTCATCTGCCCCAACTGCAAGAGTGAGTTCCCTTCCAATGACTTCAGCGCATTCCTGAAAAGCGGCATGAAAGACCGCTCCCTGCTGACCGGCGACTACCCTGACGATGGCTGGGGCTGGAAAAAGCCCGGTGAGGAGAAGAAGTACTGGTTCGTTGCATACTACTGCCACTGGCACTGGATGCGCCATATCATCCCCGCTGTACACAGTCTGGCATGCGCGTACCTGCTGACAGGCGATAGCCGTTACGCACACAAAGCGCTGGTTATGCTCTGTCGCATCGCGGAATACTATCCCGAGATGGACCACAATAAACAGTCTCGCTACGCCACCGAGTTCCAGCCTTCATACACGGGCAAAATCGTTAATGCCATCTGGGAGACAGGCGTTGCCACCAACCTTGCGGAGGCGGTGGACTTCGTATGGGACGCTATCGACAGCGACACCGAACTTCAGCGTTCACTGGGCAAAGATGCGGAAGGGATTCGTCAGCACCTCTACCGCAACCTGTTGATGGAGTTCATCAAAGCCATCAAGGAGTACCGTATCTCCGGCAACTACGGGATGCATCAGAAGACACTGCTCACCAGTGCCATCGTCTCACAGGACCCCGAACTGTTGCAATGGTGCGTGGACTATATACTGAACAATACCGGCGACCGCTATACGCACGAGGGACTGCAGTTTGCCCTTGCCAACCTTTTCTTTCGCGAGGGCATGGGACACGAATCCGCGCCCGGATACCACTTCCTCTGGAACAAGGAGGTAGCGCACATCTGCGACTATCTGTTGAGAGCGAACGTCAACCTGTTTGGACACCCCACTGTCAAGAGGCTGTTTTATTATCCGTTTGAGATGAGCGCAGCAAAGGGTTTCACCCCCACTATTGGCGATTCGGGCAGCGTGGATGTTTCGCGCATTGACCTGCCCGCATGGATGGCGGAAATCGCTTATCGCCAGTACGGCGACCCGCTGTTCTATCCCCTGCTCCCCAAGCCACAGGACAACGCGGGGCGCGCCTACACACAGTTCACGGACCTGTTCCAGCCTGATTTTCCGCCTGCACCCTCTGCCCAGCCTGACACCTCGCCCTACGAGCGTTCGCGCCTGCTGGGCGACTACGGACTGGCAATCTTGCGTGGCGGGCAGGGCGAAAACCAGCGCGCGCTCACGCTATACTACGGCTGGGCAGGGGGTGGACATGGACACTACGACAGGCTCAACATCGAACTTTTCGCCTTCGGCAAAAAGCTGTTGCCCGACCTGGGCTATCCGCAGTTTGCCGCCGATGACCCCGAGCCGCCCGGCTGGACGCAACACACCGTCAGTCACTGCACGGTGATGGTAGACGCACAGCGTCAGGCAAACCTCGCCAGAGGACGCCTGCACCGGTTCGCACAATCCGCATGGGTAAAGTTCGTGGATGCCTCCGCGGAAAGCGTCTATCCCGGCAGGGCATCGCTCTACCGCCGGCAAACGGCGATGATAGACCTTCCCAGCGCCGACGCCTTCTACGCGGTGGACGTGTTCCATGTGCAGGGAGGCAAGCAACACCATTATTCCCTGCACCTGCCCGGCACAGAGGTGGTGTTCAAAGGCATTGCTTTCCCGGAACCGCGCACAGGAACCCTCGCCGGTGAGGAAGTGCCCTTTGGGAAGATGTACGACGACCCTCAGCGTGCGAATGCCACCTCAGGCTTTCACGGCTACGCCGGCAGCGGCTTCGCTTTCCTCACTGACCCGCAGGAAGCACAGAGCGACCGCTCCTGGCTGGCAAGCTGGCGACAGGACGATATCCGCCTGCGTATCCACTGGTTGCCCACGCAGCAGATGCATTTCATCGCCTGCAACGGCTACCCGAAGGGCAACCGTGCTAATCCACCGCTCAAGTACCTAATTGCCCACACGCAAACCAAAGGGGTAGAGCCGCTGCGCAGTACCTTTGTGACGGTGATCGAGGCAGCGAGGAGCACTCCGCTCATTCGCAGCACGCATCTGCTTCCGCTTGCGCCTGACAGCGCAGATACCGTTGCAATAGAGGTTAACCATCGGTACGGAAGGGATGTGGTCTTCCTGTCCCTCACGCCCGAAAGGCGAAGGGAGCTACCCGACGGTATTGCGTGCAGCGCAGCGTTCGCTGTAATGCGCTTCGGCAACGAAGGCAATCTCCGGCAGGCTTTCGTCACCGGCGGAGAAGCCACCTGTGGCACATGGAGATTGCAAGCGCACGACCTCAAAGGGAACGTGGAGCAGGTATTACCCGACAAGCACGAGGTGGTGGTGAACCTGCGTGGCAACATCGGCGACGAGGACCTTCTTCATCGCCTCATCCTGTTCAGAGCGGGGGAGCATCAGGCGGAATACGAGATATTTCGCGCCACACGCGAGGGTAAGAGGTGGCGACTGTGGCTGGGTGATTATGAGTTCCTGCGTGGCAGGGCGCTCGTCGGTGAAATAGACGAAGCACAGCGCACCGTCCGTACGCCGACCGTCCTGGCTCTGGACGCCGTCGCGCTTGTAAAGGGCATGGCAGTGAGTAATGAAGCACGCACCGCGTGGTGGCGGCTGAAATCTACCCGGCGAGGGGAGGTCGCGCTGGATGGAGACGCTTCCCTTACCTCGTTGCGGGCAGATGCGGACGGTGACGGTCGCGCCGTGCTGCTCGTATGGGATTTCGGTACAGGCGACAGCGTGCTTATCCCCGGACAGGCGGATTATAGGCGATAGCACCCTCTCGGGGGCAACCACTCAGGATTGCCCCCTTCTGTCAGCATGGTCAACCGTTTAGAACGCTACGGGAACATTCCCTGTAGCGCCTTGCTCAGTTCCTGGGGCTTCACCCCCAGTGCGACGGCGATAGCGGGCCAGCTCTGCCTTAACTGCCGCATTTCAAACACCCGCTCCGGCGAAGCGTTTGCCGCTTTGGCGATACCGTATGCCAGAATGAGGGAACTCAGCGTGTAGCCCTTCTCGCGGTAGCGCATCACGTCGGACTGAGATGCCTTGAAAAACTCCACAATGCGCTGAATCACCCACTGCTCCTGCCCGCTGCGCACTACCGACTTCTCCGCGACCGCCAGCAGAGTCTGCGCCAGCGCTACTTCCACGTCCACCCCCACACGCTCGCTCAGCACCTTACCCTGTTGCTCCAGTTCGGGATACTGTTGACCTACCTCCACTTCACGAATGACCCTTTTCATCAGCTCGGTCAGCGCGGCAACGTCGGTGCGCACCTGTCTGCCTGTTTCATCCGCTTCACGCACCAGCTTCTCCACCAGCGCATCTCCGGCAGGCTGGGTGACCGGTGGTTGCGCGGATGGTTGCGACCGCAACGGCTGGATGCTGCTGCCCAGCAGGAAACCGATGAATAGCGCCAGCACGATACCACCCGCCGTCTGGAAAGAAACATGTCTTCTCATCTCACGACCTC
The DNA here is from genome assembly GCA_023511455.1 of Bacillota bacterium. Taxonomy (NCBI): domain Bacteria; kingdom Bacillati; phylum Bacillota; species Bacillota bacterium. The sequence goes on along the minus strand of JAIMBJ010000037.1, from coordinate 4,215 downwards.
CCCGATTAGTATATCTCCTTTGTCCGAAGCGCATTTCTGGCTCGCTCTTCTGCCCCGGTACTCAGCATATCACCGCAGATCCACGCTGTCAAGGAATCCACCCCTTGATTTTCTGAGTCTAATCTGATAGAAACATAGTAAAGCCATTAGATGAAATAAACAAAGGGCTGAACTGCCCGGCAGGGGGTGGAACATGAGACAGGCGATACCGATACTGGCAACGATTGTACTGGTAGTTGTGGTGGCGGCGGTAGCGGCACTCACTCCCAGAGAGACTCCCCCTGACCCTCTCTCTCAGCTGCGCGCACGATATTCAAAGAGCCACGAGCCTTCTGTAGACCACAGCAGGTTTCCGCAGCTGCAGAAAGAGTTCAAGAAACCTCAGGAAGTCACGGAAGCCTGTATCAGCTGCCATAACGGACGACACATTGAGGTGATGAACTCCAACCACTGGAACTGGGAGCGTGAGGAGTATATTCCGGGGCGCGGAGTGGTGTATCTGGGCAAAAAGAACGCGGTCAATAACTTTTGCCTCGCTGCCGAAGGAAACGAGCTCGCCTGCGCCAAATGCCACGTCGGATTCGGAATGACCTCAGTGAAGACTTTTGATTTCAACGACCCGCGCAACATCGACTGCCTCGTTTGCCACGACGGTACAGGCACATACGCCAAGGCATCCAATGCCGGTGGCGCACCAAGCCCCGACGTGGACCTCGCGCTGGTCGCCACCAGCGTAGGACGACCCCAGCGGAGTAACTGTGGCGTCTGTCACTTCTATGGAGGCGGAGGCAATAACGTCAAGCACGGCGACCTGGAGGAAGCACTGTTTGAGCCATCCAAGGATGTGGACGTGCACATGGCGGTAGACGGTATCAACCTGCAGTGCGTGGACTGCCACATTACGGAAAAACACATGATTCGGGGGCAGCTCTATTCGCTTTCCTCCATGAACCGCAACAGGGTGACCTGCGAACAGTGCCACACCAGCACACCGCACGAGAACGAACTGCTGAACGAGCACACACTGAAAGTGGCTTGCCAGACCTGTCATATCCCAGTTTACGCCAAGGTGAACGCCACCAAAATCTACTGGGACTGGTCTACAGCAGGCAAACTTCGGGACGGCAAGCCCTACCGCGAGACCGATGAAGACGGCAACATCACCTACCTGTCGGAAAAAGGCACCTTCCGCTGGGCAAAGAACCTGAAACCGGAATACGTCTGGTTCAACGGCACTGCCACCCACTACCTGCTGGGCGACAGGATAGCCGATCCTACGAAACCCGTGGAGCTGAACAGACTCAACGGCTCCTACGCGGACCCGGACGCCAAAATCTTCCCGGTGAAGGTAATGCGCACCAACCAGTGCTTCGACCCGGTATACAGCATTCTGGCTGCGCCCAAACTGTTCGCACCAAAACCGGGCGAGGGGGCGTTCTGGAAAGATTTCGAGTGCATCCGCGCTATCGAGGTGGGCATGAAAGAGCGTGGGCTGCCCTTCAGCGGACAGCTGGGCTTCATCGAGACCATCATGTACTGGCCCATCAACCACATGGTCGCGCCGAAGGAGAAAACGGTACAGTGTAGCGAGTGTCATACGCGACACGGAAGTCGCATTGCCAACTTGAAGGATTTCTACCTGCCGGGCAGGGACTATTCGCCTCTGGTGGACACGACTGGCAAAGCGTTCATTACCTTGACGCTGCTGGGGGTACTGGCGCACGGCGGCTTGCGTATCGCCACAGCCGTGAAACGTCGTCGGGAGGGACAATGATGAAAAAACGTGTTCAGATATACACCGGCTTCGAACGGTTCTGGCACTGGATGCAGGCGATACTGGTGCTCTTCCTTGCCCTTACGGGCTTCGAGATACACGGCTCGATCCGCTTCTTTGGCTTCGAGGAGGCGGTCAGATACCACAACATCGCCGCATACCTGCTGATTGCGCTTATCGTCTTCGCCATCTTCTGGCACTTCACCACCGGGCAATGGAGGCAGTACGTGCCCACTCTGGAAAACATGCGCGCTCAGCTGGAGTACTACGTATTCGGCATCTTCCGCAACGCGCCGCATCCTACCAAAAAGACGGTGCTCAGCAAGCTCAATCCCCTGCAGAAACTCACCTACTTTCTGCTGAAGGTGTTTCTCTTTCCGCTGGTCGTGGTTTCTGGCTTGCTGTACATGTTCTATCGGTACCCGACGCGCTATGGAATCGAAGCGATTAACATCGAGTCGCTGAGGTTCATCGCCATTGCACACACTCTCGGCGCGTTTCTGATGGTGGCATTCGTGATACTGCACGTGTACATGACCACTACCGGTGAGACCGCGCTGTCCAATCTGCGCGCCATGATTACCGGCTACGAGCACATCGAAGAGCCAGAGCCAGCACCTACCGCTCAGGAGGCAACACAGTCATGAGTGAAAGCAAGTACATGAACCCTTACGTGGCGGGCACTTTACTGGGACTGTTGCTGATTGCCACTATCTACATCACGGGACGAGGATTGGGAGCCAGCGGCGCCATCAAGAGCTTCACCGTCGCAGGAGTGCAGGCGGTAGCCCCCGCACACGCTCAAAACGCCAGGTTCTACGCGGAGTACATTCAGGAACACCCGGGAGGCAACCCGCTGAAGAACTGGCTGGTATTCGAGGTTATCGGCGTGGCGGTGGGGGCTTTCTTGTCCGCGCTGGCAGCGGGAAGACTGAAGCTGATGACCGAGGCAGGTCCCCGTGTAGCCGCTCGCACCCGATGGATTGCCGCCTTTGTGGGGGGCATTCTATGGGGCATCGGCTCGCAGCTGGGCAGAGGTTGCACCAGCGGCGCGGCACTTAGCGGGATGGCAGTCATGGCAACAGGCGGTATCCTGACTATGGTAGCTATCTTCGCGGGGGCGTATGCTTTCGCCTATTTCTTCCGCAAACTGTGGACATAGGAGGGCGTCGATGGGACCGTTAGTGCCAAACCTCATCAGTGAGAACCTGAACTATATCCTTGCCTTCTTCATCGGTATTGCTTTCGGGGCGATTCTGGAGCAGGCAGGGTTTGGCTCCTCGCGCCGACTCGTAGGGCTGTTTTACGGCTACGACTTCACTGTGTTGCGGGTGTTTTTCACCGCAGGGGTGGTGGCAATGGTCGGTGTGATGGCGCTGAACCACTTTGGCTTGCTGGACATGAGCCAGGTGTATATCAACCCCACCTATCTCTGGTCTGCCATAGTGGGCGGGATCATCATGGGACTGGGCTTCGTGGTGGGGGGATATTGTCCGGGCACCAGTTTCTGCGCCGCTTCCATCGGCAAGCGCGATGCGATGGTGTTCATCGTGGGCGCGCTGGTGGGGGTGCTTCTCTTCGGGGAGAGCTATCCCCTGCTGGAGGGCTTGCACAAAGCCGCCTACCTGGGAACACCACGCATCTATGAAACGCTGGGCATCCCGGCAGGGCTTTTCGCCTTCCTCATGGTGATGTTCGCTCTGCTCGCTTTTGGCATCGCCTCGGTGGTGGAACGCAAGGTCAAGGGCGTCCAGCCCATCCTGCCTCGCTGGAATCCGGCGCGGGTGGGAGTAGTGGCCATGGGTGTATTGCTGGCACTTTCCGCCTTCTCCTTCACCGACCGCAAAGCGAGCCTGTTGCAGATGGTGCAAAACGAGCAATTCGTGCGCTCCTATCCGGTCGAGGTGATGACCGTAGACGAGTTCGCCTTCCGCTTAATGGATGACACCGACGACCAGATACAGGTGATAGACTTCCGTCCTCGCGAGGAGATTTCCAAAGGACGGTTACCCAAATCGTACCCCTTCACAGTAGATAACCTGTTCGAGCAGGAGCCTTCGCGGCTACTGCGTGTGCGGGGCAAAATCAACGTATTCGTGGCGAACGATGAATTGACCGAAAGGCGTATGGCGGTCATCGCCCAGCAACTGGGCTTCAAGCGTATCCGGATTCTGGAAGGCGGGTTCGAGAAGTTCCGTCAGGACATCCTGAACTTCGAGCCACCGGCTCCGCCCAAGCACATGTACGAGGAGTTCACGTACCGCTTCCGCCAGCGAGCGAAGGAGAAACTACCAGAGCTAATACGCGAAGAAGAGCTTGCACCTGCCGAGCCTGAAAAACCGAAACGCAAGCTGGGCGGGTGTTAGCTGTTGTTACCAATGGCGAGTCACATTTAATTCCCAGTTTGAAATGTCACATATCCAAACGCTTCGATGGTATCA
>JAIMBJ010000036.1 GCA_023511455.1 Bacillota bacterium | reverse complement strand
GTGGTGGACAGCGTGCAACGGCAAGCAGGTTTCAATCCTCACCCGTCCCGGGGGACGGGTGCAACAAAATGCGCAGGATCTGTGCCGCAAATGCAAGGGGTTTCAATCCTCACCCGTCCCGGGGGACGGGTGCAACGCCGTACAACCGCACGAAATTCGACACCCAAGTCTAGTTTTTACACCAAACCAGAGCGTCGAACCGCGCATCACACGGCTTCGGCGTTCATTATACAGGCTTTTTGCGTCTGTGTCAAGTAATCTGGCTTACATCGATGCCCGCGAACCTCACGCTTGCACCGTGATCAATTGGGGTTCGCGGAAATCTAGTGTCAGCAAATTATACAATTTGGGGCGATTCATAGTCCTCGTAGGTGTCCCTGCCGTAGGTCTCCACACACCCCTCGCGCCCGCCAACGAGGCGATAGATGCGCAGGCTGTCCGCTTCCGTGTCGATCACTTTCAGCAGCCGGTGGCGCATCCGTTCCATCTGCGGAGCGGTGACACTGCACTCGAATACCGACTTCTGCACGCGCTGTCCGTATGCCTCGCAGATTTTCGCCACTTTGCGCAACCGCTTGCGCCCGGCGGCGTCCTCCGTGTTGACGTCATAGGTGACCACGATATCGATGCGTGCCATCTTTGCCTCCTCATGTCAAAGTGAACGGCGCGTAGTGGGGCACATCCTCGCGCAGGGCGCGCGCCAGCAACCTTGCCTGCACCATCGGCACCACGCCAAACGGGATTGCCTGTTTCAGGTGCGGATGCGCCGTCTCCTCCTGCTTGCGTTGCTGATATGCCACCAGCACAGCTTTGCGTCCCTCGTCGTTCAGCAACACCGCCTCGGGCGGACGGTGTTCGAAGTGCTGCGGCTGTATCTGCTGGCGGTTGACCAGCGTCAGCGCGAGGCGGTCGGCGATGGGGCGGAACTCTTCCATCAGGTCTAAAGCCAAAGCGGGTTTGCCGGGGCGAACCGCGTGCAGGAAGCCCACCTGTGGGTCGAGCCCCACGCTTTCCAGTGCGCTGATGCAGTCGGTGAGCAACAGCGCATACAGGAATGACAGCAGGGCGTTGAGTGGGTCGCGCGGGGGGCGTCGGTTGCGCCCATCGAAGGGGAAATGCTGCTGCTGAGCAGGGCGCACCATATGCTGGAACACGCTGAAGTACACCTGCGAGGCGGCGCCTTCGATGCCGCGCACACCGTCCATCTGCTCGGTCTGGGGCAGGGTGGTGATGAGGGTGGCGACGGTCTCGGCGGCATTGCGCAGGGCGTTTCTGCTGGGTGCATGGTTGACATCGCGCTCCGCCCGCTTCAGCACGAAGCGCAGGTTCTGCAGTTTGCCCGCCACGAAGGCGCGCGCCAGCGGTAGCTGTTTGGGGCTGTCGCAGGCGGCGTATTGCTGGCGACGCAACAGCACGTTGCCGGTGGTCCTGCCTTCCAGCCTCGCGCGGTAGCGTCCCTGCATGTCCAGCCACACCACGCTTCGCCCATCGTCCGCGCACCTTGCCAGCAGGGCAGGGCTCATCAGCACATTGCCGAAAATCACAATCGCCCCCAGATGGTGCAGGGGGGTGCTTTTGAGCAGTTTGCCGTCCTGCTCCACGCGGATGGTTTCGTTCTGCAGGTGCAGATAGGCGTTGTCTAAGGTCACATACAGCGTATTGAGCAGTTCCAGTGCCATCCGGCCACCTCCTCAGTCTTCCTGAAGCACATACAGGTCGCGGTCATCGGTATGCTGGCGCAGGCTGGCGACGGCTTCTGGCAGGCACAATCCGATGACCGAGCAGTTGGGACAGCGGTGGTCGTTGACCGGCGGGGGAACGCGCATCGATTCCAGCAGCTGGCGTACCTGCTCGATGGTGCGCAGGGTCAGCTGGCGCAGGGGTTCGTCGAAGGTCACGTTGCGCCGTTTGCGCGAGCTGTGGTAGTAGATCGCGCCTTCTGGCACCGGTTTACCGAACATCGCCTCGAGGCACATCGCCTGCGCACACAGCTGGATGTCGTCGGCGCGTTTGTAGCCGCGCCTGCCCGATTTGTACTCCACTGGATAAGGCGTATCGTCTTCGCGGAAGATGACCACATCACACTTGCCCTGCAGACCCAGTTCATCGTGCCACACCAGCAGGGCGCGTTCGATGCGCTGACCCTCGCGCTGGATCCAGCCGGGTTCGTCCACGTTCTCGTGCACCGCCTGCCCGCGCAGGGTGTATTCGTTGTCCTCATAGGTCTGTTCGACGAACATCAGTGCGCATCGACGCGGGCAATAGGCGTACTGGCTGAGCATGGATACCAGAACAGTCACCGGCTCAGCGAGGAGAGGGTTCATGGTTTTTGGCTACCTCCTTCTCTGAGAGAGTGTTCGACAATTGCTTAGAGTATGTTCGGCAAACCGCCTCAAGGCTTATCCACGCGACCAGGGAAACACTTTCCTGTCATGCTGAGCGTCGGCGAAGCATCTCTCCATTGTCACCATGAGCGTCAGCGAAGGGTCTTAGATTCTTCACTTCGTTCAGAATGACAATTCTCCACTCAAAATGACAGATTAAGTCGCTTCTTTCAACTGAGTGACTCCTATCGATAAAGCACCACATGTGTGCCTCAGCCCTCCTCGCGGGCGGGGCGGGGCTTGCCCCCACGCCCGACCACCCCGCCGGCGGGGAGGGAGTCAGCGTGCCTCCCCCGTCCACGGGGGAGGTCAGGAGGGGGGCAAAACTCGTCTGACTCTCCGCCCGCCAGAAAAAGTGTCGTGCGATAAGCCGGGGGCGAGGACGAGGCTACCCCCAACCCCCGCCCATCCCGCGGGCGGGGAGGGAGGTGCTGCCCGCCAGCCTCGCCTCCACCTCGAACGCTACGGTTTCTCGATCAGCTCCACGCCCGCGGGAATGCGCTCGCTGTGGACGATAATCTCATAGTCCTCGAACCGGCGGGGTGGTCGGGACTCGTCCTTCAGGCGCACCTCCACGATTCGCCCCAAATCCAGCAGTTGCCATGCAGGGGCGCAGCCCAGCTTTGCCTGCCGCTCGCGCTGTTTGGGGTCGGTGTCGGTTCCGACGTGCTTGAAGATGAACAGCTTGCGTACGCTCATCATGCCCTTGCTGGCGGAGCGGTCGTGGTCGAACATGTGCAGCAAAGCGTCCCACAGCAGGTTCAGGTCGTCCTCGCTGAAGCCGGTCTGCTGGGCGAGGTGGGCGTTGACGAAGCCTTTCGCCACGTACAGCCCGTAGGGGATGAGCTGCTTGCGCCCCATGGTGCGCAGTTTGTCTTCGTCCTGCTCTGCCTCCCACCGACGATAGTCTTCGCTGGACTTCGCGCCTTTGACCTCCTCGGCGACCGCCATGCGGGTGATGGAGATGTCGAGCGGCAGCACGGGATGGAGCGAGCGGGCGAAGGTGAACTGCACCGGTCCGCGCACCTGCCCGGCGTTCGCGCCGGTGCTCATCACCGCGCCGAAGGTGCGCACGTCGTAGAAGTTCTGGCACATCCACTGGCGTGCGCTGTCCACCTTCTGGCGGGTGCGGTTCTTCTCGTCGTAGCCACCGGTCTTTTCGTGCGCCTCCATGATGCGCGTGTTGAGGTTGGTTGCCTGCTGCACGAAGATGGCGTAAGGTGGCTCGTTGCCCATTGCCGCCTGCACGTAGTTGCGCACGCGCCGCTTCAGGGCCACGTCGCTGACCAGGCCGTGCATGTCTTCGGGGTCGATGCGAGGGGCGTTGCCCGCGTCGGGGTCGCCGTTGGGGTTGCCGTTCTCGCAGTCGAACAGGTACAGGAAGTCGTAGCGGTTGCTAATTGCGTTGTTCATGGTTCTGCCTCCTCCTGTGAAGATGGGTTGGTGTCGGTTCCGGGTTTTCCGGCGCGGTCTTGCGCCAGTTGCTGGTAGTAGCCCAGCGCGAAGAGGCTCTGCTCTTCGAGGCTGAGCGTAGCCGGGATGTGGTCTTTGAGTGCGCCCATAATCTCGGCGATTCGGTTTTCATACCATGCGGCGAGACCGGGGCTATCGGCGCGCACCTTGTCCAGATGGAACTGCGCGGTCCGCAGGATGCGACCCAGCACGAGGGCGGGGGTGGCGCTTGCCGCCGCGTAGAAGCGCTGCACAACGCCTGCTTCCACGCTGGGCAGAGCTGTCCGCTGCAGGCTGGCAAGCACCGCCAGCAGCCGCCCGCAGTGGTACGCTGGGCTGGGATGCTGAGGGTTCAGGTAAGGCTGCATGTTGTAACCTCCTTTTCTGATTAAAGTGGCTTTCAGGATGCCCATGCGGGCATGGTTGAACGGGTTGTTCTCGATGATGTCCACGCGCACCCGTTGCAGAGCGCGCGCCAACGCCTCGCCGGGAAGGGGCGTGCGGGTCAGCGCGCTGTGGAAGAGGCGTGCGGTCAGCGGCGGCGGGACGTCCTTCATCTCACGCGCCAGCGCGCCCACCACGGCGAGGAACTTTGGCGGCTCCGCGAGCTTTCCGCCCTCGCGATGGACAATCTCCAGGTCCTTGAACCACTGGTCGATGTTCGTGGCGAGGGTTTTGAAGTCGGTTTCTGTCCAGTCGCGCACCATCACACGCCCACCAGAGCCGGAAAGCGTCAGCGCGTAGAAGCGGTTGTCTCTCAGTTCAGGGCGCTGACCTGCCTCGATGGCTCGCAGCAGCCGTTGCACCTGCGCCTGTGCGCTGACTTCCAGCTGCGCGCCCGTCTCTCCAACCAGCATGGCGATGAGGTCGTCCTCCGGTTTGACCGGACGGCTGAACCAGTAGGTGATTTTCGCTCCGGCGAGCACGCGGCTGTGGTTTGCCAGAAGGTCTTGCAGCGCGGCTCGGTAGGCGTAGGCGGCGTCCTCAGACACCGCGCAGTTTGCCGACTGCTTCAACCCGTAAGAGGTGAAGGCGTCCTTATCGAAGCCTATCAGCACCGAGCCGGTGGACTGCCCGCCGACGTCCGCCAGATTGACTTTGGGGTGCGTGGCGAACGGTTGCGTGGGCTGTCCTGTGGCGAAGCAGACCATCTGTGCAGAGCCCGTCGGTACCTTTGGCTGCAAGGAGGCGCGGTATCCTCTCCACCAGTCATGCCAGCGGTTGTCTTCCACCAGGATGACGTCGCCAACTCGGAGAGTGGCTCTGTCCTGCGGCCTGGCTTTGTGCTGTTCCAGCCTTTGGCAAATCTGCTGGAGCGTTTGATCATTTTTCAGGGCGTCCGCGGCTATTCGCAGTTCTTCCACTCCACATGACTGGAACGCCTGGCGCATCAGGTCGACAAAAGCGGCGTGCTTCTGCTTTTTCTTGTCGTCGTCTGCGATTCGGTAAGTGGCGACCACATCGCACGTTTCCCACAGGAACTGGCTCCGCGTCAGCCCCCCGGCGATGAGTTCGTTCTGTTTCAGCTCGGGGCAACGGGCGAACTCTCGTCCGGAGTTGTTTTTCTGCGAGGGGTCGCCCAGCTCGATAACGTCCAGCAGGTTGCCGTTGGCGTCCAGCCAGATGAGCCATTTGATGGTCTTGGGCGCGAAGCCGGGCTCAGTTACCAGCTGGTTGCGCTGGGCATAGTCCAACAGCAGGTTAAGCATCGAAGAGCACCTCCTGTGCAGGTGTGGTTCCACCATTGCGTGGCGGTTTGCGCACGGCATCGCTGTCGAACTCCGGCACCTCCAGCACGCCTTTGACCAGCTTCGCCTCGAACAGCGTGATGAAGGGCGGGTCATCCGGCTTGCCGGGGCGGGAGAGGTCGAAGGTGTCGTACAGCATCCAGCCGAGATAATTGTCCTCCGACCAGGGTTGGGGTTCGGTCTCGTCTGGTTTGCACAGTTGGAAGAAGGCGGGGAACTCGCGGCAGCCGAGGTAGGGATGGTGGAAGTACTGTCCGCGTTCCGCGCGCCGTTGAAACTGCGCCTCCAGAGCAGGTAGTTCGTTCTCGAACCCCTGCCATGGGCGGATTTCGGCGTGGATGCGGTACTCCACGTCCTTAAGCGCCATCGTCTGGCGCTGTGTGCGCCCTTTGGACTCCTCGTCCACGTCCACGAGGATGGGCTGTGGCTCCGCGCCCATCGCCCATTGCAGGATGGTGCGCTCGGTGGGTGCCTTTTCCTTCACCTCGTTGCGCCTCAGTGCGATGTAGCGGATGGGCTTCAGCACCTCGATGCGCAACACCTGCCAGCGGAACTTAACGGGCTTGCAGTAGATGGCGTCCAGTATCCCGCGCGCCGCGGCGGGGGTGGGCACGGGGTAGCTGAAACGCTCCACCTTCATTTCGGGGCGGGTGAAGCAGGCGAACTCGCCCCACACCCGAATCACCTGGCGGTTTGGCTTCATGCCGATATCACCTCCTCTACAGAATCCACGATTCTGGTGCTTGCTGAGGCTGTAGACCCAGCAACGGGTCGTAGTGCGTCGGCTCGGTGTAGATGAACCAATCATCAGTGGGCTGTCCACGCAGCGGGATGGGTTCCAGAAAGCTGCGGATGACATCTGCCGGGCGTGGACGGTAGACGCTGACCAAGTGCGCTCGCGCCTCGCGGATCCAGTTTGCGGAAAGCCCGCACTGGCGTGCCTGCTGCACCAGCCGGTCGAAGGCGTCCGGGTCGTAGGGAACCAGCACGTTTACCGTCGTCTCCGGAATGAGTCGGTATAGCCGCGCGACCTCCACGAAATCCCGCGCTTCTATGGCATTGCTCAGGTCTTTGCGTTGCATCTCGGGGCGCGTGAGGTCGTACAGCAGGCGGTAGTATTCGGTGTACAGCGCGGGGTCGTAAAGGTCGACGTTAGACTGTCGCTGCCCTACATACCCCCGCGTGACAGAAGCCGCCTGTTTGTACGCGCCGGGCGGATACTGTTCCTCCTCTGGAGTAAACAGCACCATCCTGCCCTCGGGCTGATTGCCGTTTCGGTTGCACCGGCCGGCTGCCTGCGCGATGCTGTCCAGCGGGGCATAAGCGCGGTAAACTATCGGGAAGTCCACGTCTACCCCCGCCTCCACGCACTGGGTGGAGATGAGCAAACAGCGTTTGTCCTGTTCCAGCCGACGCCGCACCTCTTGCAACACCTCCTGCCGATGCGCCGGGCACATGTTGGTGGAAAGATGGTAGAGACCATCGTCGATACCCTGCGCCTGCAGCAGACGCGCCAGGTTCGCGGCGTGTTTTTTGACGTTCAACACGCACAACGCCTGCTCCTGCCGTGTCAGCTCCTGCGCCAATTCCTCCCATGAGAGGGCATCATGGCGGATTTCCAGCTGCGTGCGCCGTGCGAGCTGGAACAGCTGCGGGTGGCTCTTTGCAATCTCACGCGGCTGCCAGCCAACCGTGCCCGATACGGCAATGTGCTGGTGCAGGTGGTCGAAAGCAGGCTGTGTAGCGGTGGCGAACACGATGGTGCTGCCGTAGCGGCTTGCCAGTCGCGAAAGTGCCTGCAAGGTGGGTACCACGAGGTTCAGCGGGAGGGTCTGCACCTCGTCGAAGAGGATGACGCTTTTGGCGAGGCGGTGCAGTTTGCGGCAGGCGGAAGGGCTGTTGGAGAACAGCGACTCCAGCATCTGCACGCTGGTGGTGACGACAACAGGCGCGTCCCAGTTTTCTGCCAGCAGGCGTTCCACGCATGACCTGCCTTCCTGCTGGTCATCTGCGCTTGGAACTTGTGCGCCCGTTCCGCTGAGGCTGTGATGCTCGATCACGTAGCCCTCGCCGAAGTGGGGTTCCAGCAAATCGCGATACACCTTCGCGGTCTGCTCGATGATACTCAGGTAGGGTATAACCACCACGATACGGCGCAGGTCATGAACTTCAGCGTGCCGCAGCGCGAACCCCAGCATTGCCAGCGTCTTGCCTGCGCCCGTGGGCGCGGTCAGCGTGAAGATACCCGGGGACTGCTCCGCCGCCTGCAAGCAGTCTTCCCACAGTTGCTGCCGCATCTGCAGGACGGCTTTCGCGGCGCGAGAGTTCTGGCTCAGCTGCTGCACGTGGTCGCTCAGTACTTGCAGGGCGCGCTGAGGCTGAAGCGGCGGACCCGAAGGTCGCTCCTCGCCGAAATGTCGCGCGGTGTCCAGAAAATCCGCATCCACCAGCGCAGAGAACAGCATGCGCACGTCCAGCATCTGCGCGTTCTGATGCAGTTGTTGTTCTGCGTTCGGAGTGAGGTCCAGAAAAGGACGAGACGGTTTTTGTGGCGATAAGCCGTCTGCTTGCAGTCGCCGGAGTAAAAGGTCCAGGTCGCTTTCGGAAAGACGCAGGTTGAGGGGATGCTGTTGGATGAGCGACTTCGGGTCGAGGTGGCTTCGGATGGTTGCCGAGTCCATCCGCTGCAAGCCGAGGTGGTGTCCCCAGATAGCCATCGCCGCGGCGACGCTCTGGTAATGGAGGAGGGCAGCCCACGCCCCGACGGACCAGTGATCGATGCCTTTCGCTTCTCCCTGCAGGCGTTTCTGGAACAGGTCGCCGTATTTGCCGAGGTCGTGCAGCAGCCCCGCGAGGGTGGCTTCTTCCTCTGCACCGAAGGCGGCAGCGAAGTCATGGGCGGTGTGCGCCACCTCTTGCAGGTGGTCGCGCAGAGATTGGGCGAGGCCGCTCTTGCCCGCGCTGTGCGCCACATAGTGCACAGACATGGTAACCTCCTGGTCAGGCGTGTATTTGGCATATTATACACAACGGATTGCCGCTTGTCACGAAATGTAAGATAATAACATGACAAGAACGTGCGTGAAAATGTCAGTGTGTGAAAAGCGCGTGCAAAGGGACGAAAAAACCTCAGAATCGTGCGCTGATGTCTGCGTCGAGGGTGAAGGCTTTGTAGTTGTAGTTGGTGTACTGGGGGTCGCGGTTGGATCGCTCCTGCAGGCGGATGCTGAGGGTGAAGGCGAAGTAGCGGTTGATTTCGTATTCGTAACCCAGCGCGCTGTCGCGGTCGACGCTGCCGAAGAAGCCCTGCACGTCTGAGAAGCGGTGCTCCAGAAACGCGCTCTGGCGCGGGGCGAAGGGATACTCCAGCCGCAGCGAGTATGCCAGCATCTTCTGGTCCTGGCGTTGTCCGCTGCCGCCCAGCGAGAAGAGGCTGGAGGAGAGCATCCGCTGCGCCTGCAGGTTCAGTATCAGTTTGCGCGTCAGCTCGGTGCGCAGGGTGAAGTAGGCGATGTCGGTCTTCGCGCCGTCGTTGCCGCCGATGTAGTTGACGTTCTGGCGTGTGAGGTTGAGTGCGACGCTGGTCTTGTCGGAGAGGCGATAGTTCACGCCCAGGTTGAAACCGTTCATATTCGTATTGGTGAGGTTATCGCCCGCGCTCAGCTGCTGCATGATGCTGAGGTCAACAGACAGGTTGTCGCTGGGAGTGTAGTTGACCGTAAGGTTGTGGGATCGGCTTTTCACCCCGATACTGGCGTAGGTGAGTCCGCTGGGAATGGGGTTGTAGTAGCCGCCACTGTAGTTGCCGCCCGCGCCGTAGCCCATGCCCCAGCCCGACTGATAGCCGCCCGGGCCGATGAACGAGCCGCCCAGATTACCGCCGAGGAAGCTCCCTGAGCTGGAAAGCGTGCCCGAATCGCGCACCGCAAACTGGTAGTTGAGGTTCAGATTCTTCGCGGGTATCCATCGTACGCCCACGCTGATGTCCTGCGCGTTGTTGCTGCTGGTGGCGGAGCGGGTGCGCCCCCGAGCGAGAACGCCGTTGAACGCCAGCCGCTCGGACTGGTTCCAGCTCCAGGTGAGGCGAAGCGTGTCGCTGGAGCTGCTGTAGGTGTTCGTGGCGGGGTTGCCTCCGGTAGTGAAGGTACTGATGCTGCTGGCGCGGGTGCTCAACAGGTCGAGACTGAGGGAGACGCTTCCGACCTTGTGCGTCAGGCTGATGTTGCGGCTCTGGTTCTCGCTGGAGCCGTAGCTGCCGGAGTTGTTGCGCTGGTTCAGCCATGAAATACGCACCTGTGGCGCGTTGGGCAGGTTCAGAGTAGCATCGAAGGAGGTGTTGTTGACCGACGCGCTGCCCGTGCCTTGCGAGCCGCCGAGGTAGCTGCCGATGTAGTCGGGCACCTGCATCCGGTCAATGGTCAGCCGCGCGTTCAGCCTCTGGTCGCCAACGTACTCGAGAGAGTGGCTGTATCCCTTTTCCTGCCGTCGGAACCCCACGCTCTCCACGGTGACGAAATCGGGGTCGATGTCGCGCCACAGGGTGGTCCAGCGCAGCTTGCCCAGATTCAGCGTGGCGTTGAGCATCCTGCCCTGTCCTTCCTGCGTGCTGGCTCCGCGCTCCGCGCTGCTGCGGGCAGCGTAAAAGCCGATACTGCCCAGTTTGCCCAGCTGCCAGTTCAGGTCATAGCCCGTCACGCGCCGCGAACCGAGTGTGGCGTTACCCGTCAGGCGTGGGATGTAGGTGACGCTGATAATGCTGGTGGCGGGGATGGCGCGGTTGAAGTAGATGCGATAGGGGATATCGGGGTCCACGAAGAAGTCGCCTTCCCCGCGTTTGGAGCCCTGTTGCTGGGGCACGCCATCGACTGTGGCGATAACTGCACTGCCCGCCTCAACAGGATACTGCAGCTCGTATGGTGACAGCGGGTTGCCGTAACCGTAGAACCGTTCGGTCTTGGTGCGCAGTCCGGTGGACGAGCGTGCGTCCTGACGCAAGGCAATCACACCCAGATTCAATGAGCCGAGGGGAGCCTCTACCCGCCAACCCGACAGCTTGCCCGAAGGTTCATTATAACCTTCCGCCTCAAAGCTCACTAGAATCGTCGAGGTGCGAGGAATGATAATGCCCTCCTTGAAGGTCAGCAACCCGGTGAAGTAGTCGATTTCGTAGTCTCTGCCGCGCACCATCTCGCGCCCGTCGACGCGCACCCGCTCCGAGCCGTCCAGAATCTGGCTGGCGTTCAGGTAGTAGGGGCCGCCGCTATCGTTGCCGTAGATAACGCTGGTGCGGGCGGTGGCGCGGGTCTCGCTGTAGATACCGCTGACCTTCAGGGGGATGGACGGGTTGAGTCGCGTGCTGACGTGGATACCCCGCAGGGTCTTGTTGAACGATACCAGCTCATTGCCCCCCAGCGCGGCGGTGATGTCGCCCAGATCGACGCGCGTGCCGTTGCGCTCATAGTTGATGGAGAGACGACGGTCTTGCGGCGTGCCGAAGGGAGTGTTGGTCAATCGCCAGTTGAAATTAAACATATCGAACACTTTGGTACCGATGATGGAGAGCTCGGTGAAGTCGGTAACGGGTCTGCCGCCCTGTCCGAAGTAATAGGAGTCTCGATAGGCGTTGCGGTCGCCGCTGACCCGCGCAATGTGGAATCCGATTTTCTTGCTGCCGCTCAACTGTATCTTGCGGTTGAACTCTTCCGAAATGGCGCGGAAGGGGTCTTTGGGGCGGCGTTTCTCTTCCACGGGTCTGCGCTGTACGGTGATGGTGGACTGCTTCGGCTCTTCCGCTGGCGGTGTGGGCGCAGGGCGATTGGCAGGCGGAGACGCGCTTTGTGGAAGGGTTGGGGGCTGGTTTTCGGTTGGCGTACGCAACAGCTCCTCTATCCGCGCGGGCTTGACGCGCTTGTTGAACAGCGACGGCCGCTGCGCTTCGCGTAAGTCGTCTATCGAAATCTGCGCCGGCGGCTCGTCCAGCGGAAACGCCAGACACATCGCCGACGCCCAGCACCATAAAACGCTCAGCAGGGTCAGCCGCTGCATCGACCTGTCCACCTCACGACGCCAGCCCCAGCAGTGCATCGATGTTGCGCCGTGCCAGTTCGCGCTGCCGGGAGGCATACGCTGTCACTCGTTCGCGTAAAGTGTGCTGCTGCTCCCATACTTCGGCAAGGCGTTGTTGCAAAACGTGTTCATTCACATCGGCTACTTCCACCACATGCTTGGGCTCCACAGGCTCCCAAAAAGCGCGCACCTTGGGGTCGTAACTGATAGCCAGGGCGGGCACGCCCGACGCCGCCGCCAGCATCAGCGCGTGCAACCGCACCCCAACCACCGCCCGACAACACGCCAGCACATCCCTGACCTCGCGCACCGAAAGCGGCTCGACCATTGCTATCGCTTCTGGCACAGCCGAGGCTATCTCCTGTATCAACTCCCCGTCGCGCGATACCTGCATCGGCAAAAGCACCGCTCGCGCCTGGCATTGCTTAACGGCAAATCGGCCAAGCGATTGAAACAGAGACGCCACCGCTACCTGTCCACCTGCCCACCGGCGCGGCACCATCGCTATCACTACATCATTCTTTTCGACGCCAAATCGTTGCAAAAGCTTCCACCCATTTTCTGTATCGGCTTCGGGCAGCAGGAAAGAGAGGTCTGCCCCCACCTGTACCTGCGATATCCCCATCGCCTGCAGCAGTTGCGCCGAGGCGGGGTCGCGCACCACCACAGCATCTGCCTGTCGCGCTGCACGAGCCGTCCACTGTCGCGCCCAGCCCCGTCGCAGGGGACCGATACCCTGTCCAACCCACGCGATGCGACACCTGGCACGCCGCGCCAGCGTATGCATCCCCAGATAATAGACGACGGAACGCGCGCTGGTGACATCCTGAATCAGGCTTCCACCGCCCAGCACGAATAGCAGGGAACTGCGCATCGTGCGCCAGACCTCCCGCAGGCTGGTTCGGGGGATAGCTTCCATCCCGTGTTCACGCCGGGTGTGTGCCGGGTCCGCGCTCATCACGGTGACCGAATCCGTGTACCCCGCCTGTCTCAAGCCATGCACCAGTCCTGCCAGAACGGCTTCGTCCCCCAGGTTCGCGAAACCGTAGTATCCGCAGGCGAGGATGCCCTGCCGGCTCATGCTTGCACCCGCTTCGTCCACCAGCGTATTGCCACGAACGCCAGCGTTCCTATTATAGCACCCAGCAGCCATCCCAGCAAGATACGCGGCAGAGAAAGAGCCAGCGGCGTATGGATGTGGCACAGGGTGTTGACCACCGATGCCTGCCCGATAACCCCGACCAGCAGGAGCGGAATCCACGCCCTCCGCCCGATGCCTGCCGCCGACATCGCCAACGCCAGCACCAGCGCAGGATGGCCCACCAGAAACTCTTTGGTGCGGGGGCGCGCCAGCAGGTATCGCTCTAACGTCTCGCGCATCTTCATCTCGATAGCAGAAACGCCAATGCCCGGCTCGTTGCCCGTGCGCATCAGCACCAGCGCCAGCAATCCCAGAGCCAGCAGCACCGCTACCACCAGTCCCACCGTGACCGGATAGCCCGTGATTTGTCTCCATCGCCGCCGGATGCGCTCACGGGCATCCGCAAAAGAAGTGGCATTCACTGTGTCCAGCGCATACGCCCAGCCCACCACCAGCACCGGCAGCAGGTGTGCCGGCTTGATGCCTGCGAACTGGTTCGCTTTCACCATGAAAGGCAGAGAAGCCAGTAAAGCCACCACGTGCAGACCGCCTACCAGGCTGAAAAGCGTCAACCAGGCGAACGTAGCGAGCGCGTGCGAGACAGGCAAGCGACCGCGCTTGAACACATCCACCAGCACAAAGCCCAGTGAAGGAAAGGCTACAGCCGCCGCAAGGGCACAGGCTTTACGTCCTGTCTCCCCACCAGCATAAGCCAGTACCAGCCCGGCGGCGAAAGCCGCCACAGCCAGCCACGCCGAGTGTTGCCGCCCAAACAGCCTCTCCAGCAATAGCACCCCTGCCGTCAGAGCAGAGCCACCGCTTAGCCACCATATCCAGGCGGGTACCTTCGGGTCGGTAAAGGGGCGGGGTTCGCCGACACGGTAACCTGCCTGTTGCAGGGAAAGGCGCAGCTGCGCCAGGAACCTCGCCATCCCCTGCAGAGGCTGCTCCTCGATGCTGCTGGGCAGGCGCACGTAGCACAGACGGATGTTGCGTTCCCGCACGGCACGGGTAAAGCGTTCCAGCAAGTCGGCGGGGCTGAGGGTGGCCATCTCGGCGGCGGTGACGCTGTGCACCCGCACCACGCGGTCTAACATTAAGCGAGTCAGTCGCTCATCGCCCTTTTGCTTGCCAAACTCTACGGAACCGTATAAAAGGCCATGTTGCCGCATCGTTTGCGCTGTCAGTGGCAACAACGCACGGAAACCCAGCACCTCGTCCCCACTGAAAATCACCGCCTTTGCGCCTGCTCGCCTGACCTCCGCCAGCGACCGTTGAATGCGCAAGGGGGTACAGGCCGGGCTGTTGCTCACCCGTGCTATGACGAACAGCCCTGCCGCCGAGACCTGCTTAGCCAGCATCGGGTCTATCCCCAAACGTATTTGTGCAAAGTTGGACGGAGAAACCGGTACAGAGAACCCGACCGCACCACCTGTATCGGTATATGCGTAGACCAGCACACCTTTGCTTGCCCGGAGGGTGTCCAGCAGTTTTTTGCGCGAAGGGGTGTATACCGTCCGCCACAGGGAGGGTGTCGTCTGGAGGGCTCCTGCAGAACGTCGCAGCCGTTCCACTACCTCCGCCGATGCCGCGCGCACGATGGGTGAAGGAAACTTCGGATACAGCTCCCAGCTCAATTGACCAGAGCGGAAAAGGTCTTCCACTGTTTGTTCATTGAGTGCAACCGCCGTTGCCCCCGCTTTTTTCATCTGTTGCAGAATTTGCGATAAACCTGTACCGATGTCCGCGCTGACCTGCATCAACTGTTCTCCATCCAGCGCGATTGCGACACGCTTGTTCAATACCTCTGCTCGCCAGCGCGCCACAAACGCCAGCAACGAGACAATAGTTCCCACTGCAACCAGCAGCCAGCCCATCCGATGAAACATCCTGCAAATACCTCCTCCTCTGTCATTCTGCGCGAAACGAGGAATCTCTGTGAGACCGCTGAGATGCCTCGTTGGCGCTCAGCATGACAAAAGGCACACTGTTTGGCACAAGGATTGAGCGTTGCCCATTTCGGCAAAAGGCGTGCGGATACCTTGTAAAACGACAACGTCTCAGAAGTCTTGAGGAAGCGAGCGGTAATACCCATATGGACGGCGCAGCCGTCGCAGGATCCTGTTTCGTCCCAGAGCAAAAACAGTGGCTGCGCCTGCTACGAAGCCGCCGGCGTGAGCCATCGTCGCTACGCCGGGCTGGAACTGGAATTGCATCAGGAACCAGAGTCCTAGAAGAATGAAAGCAGGCACGGCTATCACGTCAATAATGAAGAAAAAGATGACCAGCACCCGGATGCGCGCGGCGGGGAACAGCACGAAGTATGCCCCCAGCGCGCCGGCTATTGCGCCACTTGCTCCTACAGTGGGGATGGGGGATGCCGCGTTAATCACCACATGCGCCAAAGCCGCCGCCACACCCCATACCAGATACCAGAACAGGAACTGAAAATGCCCTAAAGCGTCCTCCACATTGTTGCCGAAAATCCAGAGATAGAGCATGTTCCCGCCCAGATGCAGGATACCAGCATGTAAAAACATCGAAGTGAAGATAGTCAGCCAGTGGGGTGTAATCGGTGGCACCTGATACTCGCACTGTCCGGAAATGGTACAGGGGATCATCGCGTATTCGATGAGAGCCTCGGGCGCGCCGAAACCAATCAGCTTGTCGTACAGAAACACGAGCACGTTCGCGATGATCAGCGCGACGGTCACGGCCGGAAAGGACCGTGTTGGATTCTCATCACCCAGTGGGATCACGGTACCAAGCCATCCATCTCGTGGTTTGTTGAGTCCAGTATACCCAAATTCGGCAGGCGTGTAAACATATAACGAAAATGAACTTTTTCCGGTATTTGTGCGTCTAAACTTTTGAAACGTTTAAGCATTCCTGGTACCGTAATAGCAAGAGGGACCACGAGCAGCATCTAAATGAAGGGTAGGGCGTGCGCCAGGCACGCCCGTTTTTTTACACACCTTTCAAGCCTTCGGAAGCGCGGCGCACCATCCAGTTCCACACTCCCCACGCCATCACCATGCCGATGCCGCTCCACAAAGCAAACCGCCACGCAGTGTGCCAGAAGCCACCCCGGCGTTCCCGCTGGAGCTGGCGCTCGGCTTGACGAAGCGCCTGTTTTGCCTGCTCGCCAGACATTTGCTGACTCGTCTGTAGCAAGGCGGAAGGGTCGGCGTTGACGTTTGCCTCTGTTTCGGGACTGGGTGTCGGCTTGGGTACGGTGACCAGCGGAGGAGGAGGCAGCTCGGGGGCTTCCTGTAACTGCTTCAGGCGAGTGGCATCATCGAACTCACGGCTTAGCCCAGCCGCCTCCTGCGCGCCGCGCTGGTCAAAACCGATAGCCAGCACTGGCACCGCCAGCAGACCTGTGCATACACACGCGATAAGGATTTGCCATGTTTTCATCATCCTGCACCTCCTGAAAGCACCTGCCACAGTTTGGGTACCATCTTCGGAGCACGGGGTAGGTCGATATCGATGAGCGGTCGCGTACCGGGACCTTTATCGCGGATGCGGTTGTCGTAATTCAGGCGCAACGGCAGGCTATACAGTACCATCGCCTCGTCCTTGCAGATGATAGAGCCGTTGATGGTGCAACCGCCGCCGCCGGTGGCGATGTTACCCCCGCCCACGAAGTTGGTGAACATGATGGCGTCGATCTGGTTGATGTTCTCTGCGATACTCGCGATGTAAACATCGCTGTACAGCGACTGATACCGCTTTCTGCCGTATTCGTCCACTTGCGTGGCGTCGAAGGCAGGTATCAGGTTGCCGTACTCGTCGTAACGCGGTTTGGTAAAGGGCGGTCTCATGTAGTTCAGTGGATAGTACCCGAAGTTTTTCACGTTACCCATAATGACGCTTCCCCGCGCCGCCAGCCCCAGAATATCCCGCTTCTCGTTTCGCTGTTCAATAGCAGCGGGATCGGTACCGCGAAAGTCCGGCGGGTTCTTGTAGCGCACACTGCCCACGATATGCACGTTGCGCCCGGCGTAGAGCGTGCCCTGACCCTCGACAAACCCCTTAATCACCACGTCCCCCGTGAAGGTCACCGGACCATGAATGCGGATAGGTCTGTCGCTGGTGCCGATGAGCACGCCAGAGCCGTTCACCACGCCGTTGGTGGACAGACGTACATAGCGGTTCTGGCTGCTGTTCCAGACTTCTACGTACGCCTCCTGCCCGTAGTTCGGGTTCGGTGTGCCGTCGGCAAAGGTCTGCCTCTGGTCGACGTAGTTCTGGGATAGCGAGATGTAGCGGCTGATGTCGTCCAGGTCTGGTAAGGGTAGCTCCTTGTTCGGTGCAGGGTCAAGCACGGTGCCACTGTAGGTTTTGGTACCTCGCGCGTCTGATACCACTGCGCCCGACACGCGGTTGTTGACGATACTCGCGTTCTGGTCATAGATGAGGTCACGCCACTGCTCGTAGGTTTCGGAGCCTTTTGCGCCGTGACGGGTAGGGTCGTATGCTTGGCGTGCGCGCGGGTTGTTCTGGCTGTTATAATAACTGTTGCTCCACTGCGTCGGAGTGATATTGACGATTCCCTCTGCAGGGGGAATCAGTTTATTGTTCGCGCTGGCGTAGACGCTGCCGTTGATGGTGGGAGTGCCGCCGCTGAAGTCGAAGTTACCGTTGGCGCGCATGTCGCCGTTGACGATCAGGTCGTTCGCGCCGAAGCCGTACATCCATCCGTAGTTGTTGGCGAAATAGGCGTAGTCAAACACCTGCGAGCGCTCCAGCGTGAACTCGATGGTCTGCTCGAGCACGGTGCGGTATTCTCCTGCATCCAGCTGAGCATCGTTATCCTGGTCCAGCCAGCCTACCGCACGAAAGGTGAGCTCGCGGCTGAAGTTACTGTTGATTTGCTGTCCCACGATGCCGCAGGAGTAGCGCAATCCATCTCCCAGGTCACCGCCGACGGTCGCCATCGGGTTGGTCGGTGACGCCAGCTCCCAGGGCACGAAGTTGTCGAAATCCTGCTCCACCTTGAACATCTTCCAGACCTGCATCTTCTTAAACTCCAGGCCTGCTTCTGCAGCGTAGAGGGTGCGCAATGCCTGTTCCTCTCGCGCTATGTGGCGCAACCCGCCGGTGGAGAGGCTCAACAGTGCCGTCCCCAGTCCAAAGGACATGAATAGCACCACCAGCGAGGTCACCAGCGCGGTCGCCCGTTGATAACGTTGAGCAGTCCGTTTTCTCATGACTCTCACCCCCTTACTGGTTGCGCAAAACGACCAGCTCCTGCAACCTTTGGTAACGTACGCCTGCTGGCGTTTGACGCTGGACATACAGGCGTATGGTGATGGTTCGTCCGTTTGCTCCCCGCTCGAACAGCGGGTAGGGGTTCCCTGTCTCAGGGTCGGTGTTGCTGACGGTGGTCAGCAGGTCGATGGTATCTGCTGTGCCCTCTGCAGGGTGCCATTTCAACGTGTTGTAACTCAACCCAAAAAAGCCGCTCGCACCGTTGGGAAGGACGTAGCTGACCTGGGTATTCGAGCCGCTAACGGTAACCGACCTGGCGCGGCGCAGCTCACTGGTTATCCGCCGCATGGCGAGGGTAGCATCCATCATCAGTGTGGTATCCTGCGAGTTTCGGTGCCACGCCCGCGCCGAAGTACTCAGCACCGGCATCAGCGCCATGACCAGAATCAGCATGACGCCGCTGGCGACCAGCAGCTCCACCAGCGTGATACCACGACGTTTTCGGATGGAAGGAGACGTAACGATTGTCATCAGGGCATCCTCCCTCTACAGATTTGGCACCAGCGTGCGCAGCTCTACCCGATTGGTTCTTCCATTTAGTTCACGCCAGATCACCCGCACAATCACCCGTCTGACGTCCCACGCCACGTCTTCCACCACAATCTGCCCCTGTCCGTTCGGAAGCATGCGGGCTGGGCTTTCGCGCGTGGCGTTATCGGTGTTGGTGAACGAGAAGGGGGAGGTGTTGGGGCTGGCGTCGATCAGACCATACGCGCGCAATCGTTCGTACGTCAGGTTACCGTAGCCGATGAACTTGATGGCTTCCATGCGCCGTTCCGCCAGTGCCAGCGCCGCCGCACGCCACTTTGCGCTGCCGCTGAGCCGCTGACCAGTGGGGAACAGCGCGCCAAATACCACCGCCACCACACCCAGCAGGAAGATGGACAGCACCACCTCCGCCAGGGTAAAGGCACGTTGTCGTCTTCGCATGGTGTGCCTCCTTACCACAGCTTATGTCCCGCCGTCGCTTCCATGGAACACTTTGGCGGCGTGCTGACGTCGTTCATCGTGTAAGTTCCGCCGGAAGGGCAGGTGCTGGCGGGGAAGGTGGCAGGATTGCCCTTGATGTATTTGTCGGGTCCCACGATGTCGCTCCACGTGGGGGTATCATTGGGTTCCTTATTGTTATCCATCGCCCACTGCTGTTTGGCGATGTCGATGCGCAGCAGCGTCCCCACGCACGACCTGCGCCGGCTGCTCTCGCGCGCCTGTACATAGTTCGGCACCGCTATGGCGAGCAGGATACCGATAATCAGCACCACAATCATGATTTCTACGAGGGTAAATCCCTTCTGGCGAGTACGCATGGCTACCACCTCCGTCGTCCTGAACATGCTGGCGCGAACCATCTTCTCTCTTTCTCTAAAACAAAGCCGATGGGACGGTGCAGGGTAAGACCCCATCGGCTGCACGAATGTGAATCCGCGTTCCGACTACAGGCTGTGTGCGCCACCAATGCTGCAGGTGGGGTTCGTGCCCACGTTGCCCACCGTGTAGGTACCACCAGACGGGCAGGTCGGCGTGGACTTAATGTAGTTCGGCACAAGGTCAGTCATCGCGCACGCAGCGCCATCCGACCTGTTGTTGTCCATTGCCCACTGCTCTTTGGCAGCATCGATCTGCTTCAGGTTGGACACGCACGCTCTGGCGCGGCTGCTCTCGCGCGCCCGCACGAAGTTGGGCACGGCGATGGCGAGCAGGATGCCGATAATCAGCACGACGATCATAATCTCCACGAGGGTGAAGCCTCGCTCGGCGCGTGCCTTTCGGATCAGGTTGAACATCTTCGGAAACACCTCCTGAAAGGGATTTCACAGAGGTTCTTCCATGCGGTGGAGGGGGATTTCACATGAAAATTGCGGGTTTTTGCCCTCACCCCCGTCCCCTCTCCCGACGCTGCGGGAGAGGGGAGTTTGATGCCCTCACCCCCGTCCCCTCTCCCGACGCTGCGGGAGGGGGTTGTTTGATGCCCTCACCCCCGTCCCCTCTCCCGACGCTGCGGGAGAGGGGTAGTTTGATGACCTCACTCCCTTCCCTTGCAGGGAGGGGGCTGGGGGGTTAGGTACGGTTAGACGGGCACTTCGGCAGGAACCTCACGATGCACGTGGAAAGGATAGGAGCAAAATCGGAAGAATGCGAGGGAAGGCGATGAAAGTAGAGGTTATCCCCTATGGCGGCTGGCAAAAATGCCTGCGTCTGACCAACAACGAGGTGGAGCTGATTGTTACCGCGGAGGTGGGTCCGCGCGTGATTCGCTTCGGCTTTATCGGCGGGGGGAACGAGTTCGTGGAGTACCCCGAACAGATGGGCTTGACCGGCGGCGACGAGTACCGCGCCTACGGTGGACATCGGTTGTGGATTGCCCCTGAAGTGGTGGAGCGCACCAAACATCCCGACAACCTGCCAGTGGAATGGGCGCAGGAGGGCGAGGGGTTGCGCGTCACCGCGCCGATAGAAGCGGGCACCGGCATCCAGAAATCGATGCGCATCTGGCTGAATCCCCAGCGCAACCACGTGCACGTCATCCATCGGATTACCAATCATAACGTCTGGGAGGTAACGCTGGCGCCGTGGGCGTTGACGGTGATGGCGCCGGGGGGCAGGGTGATTGTACCGCAGGAGCCATACCGACCACACCCTGACTTCCTGCTGCCCGTGCGACCGCTGGTGCTGTGGGGTTACACCGACATGAGCGACCCACGCTGGCGCTGGGGCAGGCGATATGTGCAGTTGCGACAGGACACTCACGCGCAGTACCCGCAGAAGTTTGGCGCGCTGAACACACTGGGCTGGGCAGCGTATGTGAACGGCGACCGCGTGTTCCTGAAACGCTTTCCTTACGACCCCCGGGCGCACTATCCAGACTTCGGCTGCAACTGCGAGTTCTTCACCAACCACCGGATGCTGGAGGTAGAGAGCCTCGGCGGTCTGGTGACTCTGCGACCGGGCGAGTCGGTCGCGCACGAGGAACACTGGTATCTGTGGCGTGGGGTGGAGGTGGGTGAAAGTGACGAACAGATAGACGCGGTGCTGCCTGCGCTGCTGACACAGACGCAACAGGCGTAGCATTGCAGCATGCGCTTGACAATCGGGTGAGGGCATCAGGTACCATGTTGGACGCAGGTCTTTGAGCCTTCCGGAGATACCATGCACATTCCAGATGCCTATCTCAGCCCCGCGACGCACGCGGTAACCGCCGGTGCGATGTTGCCCCTGTGGACGCTGGCGGTGAGGCGCACGGCAAATGCGCTGTCGGCGCGGCAGGTTCCCCTGCTGTCGCTGGGCGCAGCGTTCTGCTTTACGATACAGATGTTCAACGTGCCCGCAGTGGGAGGTACCACCGCGCACGCGGTTGGGGCGACTCTGCTGGCGATACTGCTGGGTCCGTGGGCAGCGCTGCTGGCAGTAACCCTGGCTTTGGCGGTGCAAGCTATCTTTTTCGGAGACGGCGGGATTCTGGCTCTGGGGGCGAACACCTTCAACATGGGTTTTGTCGCCGCGTTCGCGGGCTACGGCACATACCGCCTGCTGGCGGGACAGGCAGAGGTGGGCAGCCGACGTGCGCTCATCGCGGCGGGGGTGGGCGCGTACGTGGGCTCGGTGCTATCCGCAGCCAGCACAGGGGTGATGCTGGGTTTGCAGCCGCTGATTGCTCAGGATACCGCCGGACGCGCGCTGTATTTTCCGTTCGGTATGAACGTTTCCGTGCCTGCCATGGTGCATATCTACCTGCTTGTTGCCGCGCCGGTGGAGGCAGTGGTCACCATCGCTGCGCTGGCGTATCTGTGGCGCAACTTTCCGGAGCTGGTCACCCGCCGCACCGTCGTCCGCCCCGATAAGCCGATTCGCCTGTGGGCGGTATTTCTGGTGCTACTGTTGCTGACGCCGCTGGGGCTGATTGCCACCGGCTCGGCGTGGGGCGAGTGGGACGAGGAGACGTTGCGAGAACTTATCGGCTACGTGCCTGCTGGTGTTGTCCGCTTCAGCGAGGGGGTGCTGCGTCCACTCATCCCCGATTACGCCCTGCCCGGGCGTGAGGGCAGAGGCTGGGAGGTAGCGGGTTACATCTTCTCCGCGCTTTTTGGGGCGACCCTGACTGCCCTGGCGGCGCGCGCACTGGTGCGCAAACCTGTGCCTGTACCGGCGGAGGTTACCGCCGGAGGGAAACCGCGCAACGCGCTGCCCGACTGGCTCAGCCGGCGTGAGCCGGACACCACTGTCACCTCGCCGGCGAGGCAGACACGAGGACGCTGGCTCGAGCGCACCCTGCTGAACCTGCGGGAGGCGGTGGCAAACACCATCGCCGCCGAGCACTGGGCACGTGCTTCCGGCTACCTGCAGAGCCTGCATCCGCTGGCGAAGACTCTGGCAGCTCTTGGGGCGTTGGTCGCTATCTCCCTGACAAGGCACCCTGCACTGCTTTTCTTCGTGCTTGTGGGTAGCACGCTTCTGGCAACAGTATCACGCCTGCCGTTGCGCACGTTCATCTTGCGTATCCTGGCAGCCACCGTGCTCTTTGGGCTGGTGCTGGCTGTGCCGCTGAGCCTGAACGCCGTCACCCCAGGGCAGGTGGTCTGGCAACCGTTCGGCTGGCGTGCGCTGGCGGTCAGCGATGCGGGGTTGAATGCTGCTGTGCTGTTGCTACTGCGGCTGAGTGCGGCAATCACCGTTGCCTTGCTGTGGAGTTTGACCACACGCTGGCACCTGCTGCTGCACAGTCTGCGCAGTTTGCGCGTGCCCCGACTGATGGTTACCGCGCTCACGCTGACCTATCGCTATCTGTTCACTCTTGTCGACACACTGGCGGAGATGGTGCTGGCGCGACGCAGTCGACAGGTCGGTGCGCCAACGGCGCAGGGTGTGCGAGCCTACGCAGGAACGGGCGCAGCGGTGCTGTTCGCCAAAAGCGCGACACTTCACGAAGAGGTCTATCTGGCGATGCGTTCGCGCGGCTTCGACGGCGACCTGCGGGTGGCGTACCCGCGACGGTGGAAATGGCGCGATACCCTGTGGCTGATGCTTGTCGCGTTGTGGCTGGCAAGTGGATACTGGATAGGAGGCTGGTATGCAGGCTAAAGAGCTGCTGTATGAGTGCGACTCGGTGAGTTTCGTCTACCCGGATGGGACGCCCGCGTTGAAGGATGTGTCCTTCCGCGTGCGGCGCGAAGAGCGCATTGCTATCCTGGGCGTCAACGGCAGCGGCAAGTCCACCCTGCTGCGTCTGCTGGACGGGTTACTGGAGCCAACTGGCGGTGAAATCCGCTTTCTGGGCACGCCGCTGACCGAGCGCAATCTGCAGGATGCGGTCTTCGGGCGCAAGTTCCGCCAGAGGGTGGGCTTTGTGTTTCAGGACGCGGATGCGCAGCTGTTCAACGCCACCGTGTGGGACGAGGTCGCCTTCGCGCCACGACAGCTGGGCATGAGCGAAACGGAGGTGCAAAGGCGCGTGACAGACACCCTGAACCTGCTGGGGATTGCGCATCTGGCCGAGCGTGCGCCGTTCCGCCTCAGCGGTGGGGAGAAGCGAAAGGTCGCTATCGCTTGCGTGCTGAGCATGAATCCGGAAGTGCTGCTAATGGACGAACCGGTCGCCGGGCTGGACCCGCGGATGCAGGTCTGGCTGGTGGACACGCTGAAGCAGCTGCACGAAGCCGGTAAGACCCTGCTGATTGCCACCCACAACCTGCACGTGTTGCCGGAGCTGGCAGATCGGGTACTTATTCTCTCCGAAACACACCAGGTGTTGGCAGACCTGACCGTACACGACGCGCTGGCGAACGAGTCACTGTTAATAGAGGCAGGATTGCTGCACGAGCATCCGCACGCGCACGGGGAAATCGTGCATACCCATCTGCACGCCCACGAGCATCATCATGAAGAATGATGCATCCTGCCTCGCGCCAGCGAGGCAAACACCCCGAGCAGGCTGAGTACAGTGGACACCGCAAACGCCACGCGCATACTGCGAAACAGCTCCTCTCCATAGCTGGGCGAGAGCGGTAAGCCGTGCATGGTTAGCGTGAAGATGAGCACAATCATTGCCATACTCAAGCTCTGTCCCAGCATCCGAGCCGTGCTCACCACCGATGAGGCAACCCCATAGCGCGTACCGCTGACCGCGCTCACGATGGCGTTGACGTTCGGCGAGGAGAACAGCGCGAATCCCAGCCCGGACGCTGCCAGCACCGTCACCAGGAACGCGAGGTTTGCACGGTAGGGCATGGATGCATACGCCAGCAGACAGAAGGTGGTGAGCAACATCCCCACCGATGCCACCATGCGCGGCTCATGGCGGTCTGACAGTGCCCCTGCCAGCGGAGAGAATCCCGCCTGTACCACCGGTTGTATCAGCAAGAGCAGTCCTGCCTCCTGAGGTGTGAAGCCCCGGATGGTCTGAAGGTACAGCGACAGCAGATAGCCGATGCTGAAGGTGGCGCCATAGTTTAACAGGGCGGCGAGTGTGGAAAAGGTAAATACCGTGCTGTTGCGAAACAGGTGCAGGTCCAGCAGAGGGTGCTCTTCGCGGGCTTCGCGCACTGCGAAGACAACCAGCAACAAAACCGCCATGCCCGCCAGCGCTATGCCCGTGTGTCTCCAGCTCGCCGCGCTCAGCAGAAGCGTTAGCGCGAGGCAGTAGAGTACTGCGCCTGCCGTATCAAAGCGTTCTCCCTGCGCCGGTGACCATTCGCTGCGGATACGCTGTGCATACAGCCACGTTATTCCCGCCAGTGCCGCCACTATGACGAAGATGGCGCGCCAGCTGAGGGTCTGCGTGAGAAAACCGCCGACTGCGGGACCTACCGACAGTCCCACGTATACCGTTGCGGTGTTGATTCCCAGCGCCTTACCACGCTCGCCGGGCGGTATTGCCGAGGTAATCAACGAAACCGCTGTGCCAAATACCATCGCCCCTGCTATTCCCTGTATCGCGCGGCTGGCGATGAGTATCTCGATAGACGAGCTGACGGCGCACAACAGGGAGGAAAGCCCGAACAGAGCGACGCCCATCAGGAATACCCTCTTTCTGCCCAGCATGTCCGCCAGTCGCCCGAACGGCAGTAAAAACACCGCCGAGGTGAGCAGATACGCTGAGATAACCCAGCTCATCGTGACGGCGGTGGCGTGCATCTGTCTGCCAATCACGGGGATAGCCACGTTGAGCGCGCTGCCCATAAAAGGTGTGAGAAACGAGGATAAACCGGCGGCAATCAGCACAGCGCGTTTCTCATTCGGCATGTTCCGCTTCTCCTGCAGGATGTATGCTCATCTATTGTGCGGTCAGAGGGCGATTTTCCTGTTACCAGCTGGCACGTAGGCGATACATCTGCTGTTCCAGACGCTGTTTGGCGAACTGGTAATATTCCGGCACAATCTCAAAGCCAATGTATCGCCTGCCCATCTGCTGGGCTACTACAGCAACCTGCCCTGATCCCAGGAACGGGTCCAGCACCACATCGCCCTCTACCGAAGAGTATTGCAGGATTTTGCGCACCAGCTCCGCAGGCAGCTTGGTGGGCGTCTTGATATCACCGTTCCAGTACTCGCGCGGGATAACCCACACATCCTCCATGTCGCGATAACGCGGGTTACCGTCTCTAGTGCGGGTGGCAGGGAAGCGGCAATCGGGGTAGAACCGACGCAACCGGTCATCTTTGCACACATAGAGACAATGGTAGTGCGAGGTCACGAACCTTCGCCTGGTATAGACACCGAACTGGTATTTCCAGATAATATGGTTGACGGTGATGAAGCCGGTCTCGTGCAGGGCGTTCAGGATGTCGCGCAGGTTGTTCCACCCGGAGAAGACATACATACTGCCCGAATCCTTCAGCACACGGTACGCCTCTTGCATCCAGGCAAGGGTGAAGGTGTAATACTCCTCCTGCGGGATCTCGTTATAGCCGTCCAGTACACGGTCTTGCGTGCGGTTGTAGTTGCTGCGGCGGGCGCGGAAGTCAATGGCAAAAGGCGGGTCGGTGACGATGAGGTCTACACTACCGTCCGCCATCTGCTTCATGCCCTCACAACAGTCCATCAGGTAGATGTGGTTGGGTTCTATCACCATACCGCCCGAACTCCTCAAACGCCTCATACATCGCCACGATGTTCTCCCACGGCACGTCGGGACCGATTTCGCCGTGCAGAATCAACCCGCCGTTGAACCGCCCGA
The DNA here is from genome assembly GCA_023511455.1 of Bacillota bacterium. NCBI lineage: Bacteria > Bacillati > Bacillota > Bacillota bacterium. The sequence goes on along the minus strand of JAIMBJ010000036.1, from coordinate 4,462 downwards.
ACAGTTCTACCGTCTCCTTCACATGTTGTCGCACCTGCTCCGGCGTGCCGAAGGGGATGATATACTGCCGGTCTAAATCGGAGCGCACGCAGACTTTGCCCGCCAGTTTCTCCTCCAGCAGCTGGCGCGGCATTAATGGGTGTTGCGGGTTCAGCACATCTACCCCTATCCCGATGAGGTCATCCCAAATGTCTACCGTCCAGCCGTCGGTGTGGAAGAATATCTTCTTGCCTGCGTCCTTAATCGGCTCGAACATGCGGGCGTAACGCGGCTTGAAAAAGGTTCGCCACTGGCGCGGGCTGATGAGCAGTCTGTCCTGCGCACCCCAGTCGTCCGCAAAGCCGATGCCGTCTACGCCTGCTTTCAGCCACTTGCGGATGTGCTGCAGGTTCCACTCCACGAGGCGGTCTGCCAGTTCGTGCAGTGCCTCCGGCTCTTCCGCGAGGTCAAGAAACAGCTGCTCGCTGGTGCGCAGCCACTGCATCTGCTCGAACAACGTGCCGCCTCCGCCCACACGGAACCAGTCGCATTCGGGCGATCGCAGGCGTCGGGCGATGTCCTCAAACACGCTGTCGTCGGGCACGGGGGGGAACTGGTAGTCGCGCAGCTGGTCCCAGCTTTTGAGGGGTGCCTCTTTAACTTCCCCAGCCGTGTAGCCCTTACGCCGCTGCCAGCGGCAGCCCCACTGGTCCACGTATTCCTCGATATCGCCTTCCAGCTGCGGTTCTGGCGGTATGGTGAAGTTCCTTGCCCCAAAGTCGTCGGGGCGCGCGTTCAACAAGTCCACCAGCTTCTGCCCGTGTCGCCAGAACGCACCCGGAAACACGGCATGTTGAAAGGGTACGCGGTCGGGACCGCGAAACTCGATGGCAGCCAACACCCGTTCTCGCGAAGTCATCATCATCTCCTGAAGCGAGGATTGGATATGCGATTCGCGATAAGGCGTCACTTTTCCTGTGGGACAACCAATGAGGGCAGAATTCGCGCACACGCTGGCTATCTGCTGTTCGGATGGGCGTTTCGCCCCTGCCTGTGAGCAGTTTATTCAGCAGACCCTGGGCGAGGAGTGGTTTGACCGATTCGTCGTGCCGGGCGGCGCAGCGTGGCTTCATCTGGACGTTTTGACGGTATGGGAGAACCATATCGCGCGACGCCACATCGGCTTCCTGATAGAGGCGCACGACATTCAGCGAGTCATCCTTATCGCGCATCAGCAGTGTGGGTTTTACGAGCAATTACGACTCACTCCGGCACAAACGGTGAACAGGCAGGTGGAAGACCTCCGTACAGCCATGCGGTTTCTACAAGAAGAACACCCGGGCATTGCAGTGGAGGCATATTACCTGCGGATTGCCGACGGACAACTGATTTTTGAGCCTGTTCAGGACTGAATCACAGGGTGGGAAGGTGGGATCTTGCAGCGAGCCTGACGGGCAATGCTCTGGGTAAACCGTTCCCATCCAACCTCCCGAGCAGCACGAAGATGTTTTTTCAGCACAGCGGGAGACTGCGCCCTCCACGAGGTCACCGATGCCCTCACCTCGCGTTCTTGCGCCACGCGTCGCCGTCCGCTTAATAGGCGCGGGAACCCGGCTTGGGCAAGCGGTAGTACGCGGTAGACCTGCTATCCCACGCAATCTCGTCCGTGCTGAGGCCCACCGGCGGAGACCGTTTTTCGCCCGGCTTACGTGCAAAACGCCCCAGCACGTTGCCATCCCTGTCCAGAAGCTGGATAGCCATTGGTCTAAAGTCACCGGAAGGCTTTTTCTCCAAACCCAAGACGAAAAGATTATCCGCACCGCCACGCTCAATCCCATTGCAATACGCAGGCAAGGCGCGCGTCCGAAGCAGTCTCCCCTCCCCATCATACACGAACAGCAGCGAGTGCTCCCAGTCGTCATTGAAGGCGCAAGCCACCACCAGCACGCGACTGCCGTCCCGAGTCACACTCAGCCAGAAGCGGAGCCTTCTATACTGCTTCTCATGTTTCTCCCAAAGGGGGGCTATCTGCTTGCCCGTCACCGTTTCCAGATGTTCCACCGCCTCCCACACCGGCAACGGCGCAATCCACCGCTCACCCCACTCCGCATCCAGACAGGCGACCCGATACCGCATCCGCCGGCTCCCCTCCGGTTCCTGCCAGAGCAGAACGGCTTTATACCTGTCGTTCAGTCTGCCCTCACAGTATGTCTCAGCGACAAAGCCCCACCCTTCGGGTTTCCACACCCAAAGCACCTCTTCTCGCTCCTCTAAGTCTTGCCGGCGTGTCGCGCCGGGGAACTTCCATCGGAAGCGTTTGCGCACCCCGGCGTACACATTGGGGGCATCCACGCGACCGGAAAGCATCGCGTCGCCCGCTCGCTCGTGAGCCGGTCGCACAAACTTCGGCTTGATCTCGGGATGCGGGTACAGTAACCCGTAGATGAGATTGGGGTCCACATGGGGATTGCGCACGATATGGGTGTATAGGCTTCCCGGCCAAAGCGTATTCCCGGTCTGTTGTTGCGCTTTTCGGATCTGACGACCTTCATCTGCGGTTCCTTCCCAGGCAGGCAGGATGAGAGGAATGTCCTGTTCCCAGTTTCCGCTCAGCAGTTTCGCGTCGAACTTGCCCAGGTCAGGCTCCGTCCATCCCGCAGTGGTCACCATCAGGCTCAGCGCGCCAATGCAGAGCAATCTGTTGAAGAGTCGCATCGCAAACCTCCTCCTTATCCGTTGTTATCGTCCTCCGTACGGCAGACGCAGATAGTGATGGGGGTTCCATTGACCCCATGGTCGGATGACCCCGTCACCATCCGCGTCTACCCATCGGTTGTCGTTGCCCCGACGGTCCTGCTTTCTTGCTTCCCTTACCTCAAAATGGAGATGGGGACCCATAAAGGACGGCACGCGCACGGTTACTATCCAGTCCTCTGCAAAATCCCATGTATTTCCTACCCAGTATTCCAAAAGCAAAATCGCGTCTCGGAACTCTACATAACCTAAAGAGAGCTGGAGAGACTCGTGGGGATAGCCCGGGTCGGCAACATAGAGGTCACGCACCACTGTAATCGGGGTAGAGATGTCCACTTGCGAACCACTTGGAGGCAGACCCGGCGGGTTCTCCAGAGTGTGTCCGTATGCGGATGTCACCTGGTCTCGCTCATACTGTTCTTTTATTGAGGAGCCCTCTATATTCTTTAGCTTGAGGTTGACCCACCCGTGCTCCACAAGGCGATGAGCACCGATGTATGTGTGCTCGCCGAAAATGAGCGCATCGTCATCTGGAAGAAAACAGCGTACCTGCACCCGGCGTCCCTGCTCAATGAGTGGGTTCGCCGCTTCCCAGATTTCACTTCGTACGTCTCTGTCGCGTGGGTTCTCTATGACCACCAACCCAGAAGGTGGCAGTGTTGGTGCTCTGTCCCACACCCTGCCGGCTTCTGCGCTGTTGACCGGCATCCCGACCGTCGAGCCGCCGTCTGTTCGCGCGTAGTCGATTCCGAGGTGAGACCCCCCACCGGGTTCCACAATGATGGGGATCTCTTTGCTCGGGTCATCGTCAATGTATACGCTGACGGTCATTTCCGGCAGCGGGCGGTTTCCCTCCGTGTAGTCGGAGGTGATGGGACAGTTTATCGGCTTCGCCATGCTCATCACCCGAAAGTCTGCCACTGCAGTGCTGTCCGAACGGTTGCACAGGGCATACGCCCGCATCCGGTAACGCTCGAGGTACGGCGAAAACTGCGTGCGCGGCAAACGCTGGTTCCATACCATGCGAAACCGCCATACTCCAATTCTAGCCTCATAGTCCCGCCATTCCCACCACACGTCCTCGTCAACCAGTTCCGTTTCAGGCACCGGACGCTCCTCCTCCACCACGTGCCAGACGTCGTTCTCATCCAGATAACCCTTCTCCACGGTCAGGACAATATTAGGACGCACACCCTGCTCGCTTGGTAACACCTCGCCTTTGATGAGCACCGGGCAGGGCATGGGCAAGCCACGAAACAGCATGGGAGAACCCTCTACCAGCGGTGGGTCGGTTAACTTGACCTGCTTGTATGCAAACGTGAGGGTAAGGGGCAATGCCCATAGCCTGCGGTGAGAACGGTCTACGTCCGCATGATTGTCCTTAACGCATATCAAGAAGAGGTATTTGCCGGGCTTGGACAGCCTGTCTACCGGAACAGAGACCACCACGATGTGGTCGGCTGGGTTCAGGTCATCGCCCGTGAGTGTGCGCTCATGGATTGGGTTCAGGTCGGGGTCAAAAACCACCACCTTGCCTTCGCTGGCAGGGTGATTGCTGGCGATGTGGTAGCGGATCAGAAACTGTGCCTCGGAACCCTGCACTCCTCTGTACTGTGCTTCTCCAGGCTGTGACATGTAGCGCAAGGACAGGTAATCCGACCGGTTGCTATCCCTGTCTGGCAGGGTAGGCACACGCGCCTCTGCCGAAAGCCGATACAGGTATATCCCG
>JAIMBJ010000035.1 GCA_023511455.1 Bacillota bacterium | reverse complement strand
TGTGATACCATCGAAGCGTTTGGATATGTGACATTTCAAACTGGGAATTAAATGTGACTCGCCATTGGTAACAACAGCTGGTCGGAGGGTGTTCGAGAACTGGTAGGGGTCAGGCAATTGCAATAGTCTCGCAGAGTTGGCGGCACAAAGCGACATCATCTGTCATTCTGAGCGAAGCGAAGAATCTCTTCTGAGGTGCTGAGATGCTTTGCTTGCGCTCAGCATGACAGGACAGTGTCGCTTCAGTCGCTGGAACAAGCCGCGAGGCGATTTATCGAACACCCTCAGCTGGTCGTCCGGAAATCTTGCGCTGCGGGAAGCCATGCAAGTGGGGGTGGAAAATGGTATCATACTTGCCGGAAGTTTGCACTGGGAGACACGAAGGGGAAATGTACCATCGGATGGCTGAGGAGGCGCTGGAGCGCATCGAGAAGAACCTTCGCATCTCAAATAGCCCGATGTACCGGGACAGGCTGACGGGAGCTAACCTGCCATACACCACCCTGTGGCCGCTCAGCATGTTGCATTCCGCAATGATTTCTGCCGCCGAGATCGAACCAAAGCGCTACCTGCCCCGGCTGAGGCAACTTCAGCAGACTCTGCTTGCCTACTGGGATGAGCAGCATGACCCGCCGGGCTTCGACGCCTACCCGAAAGGCAACGACAAGTACTACGACGATAACGCCTGGATGGTGCTGAACTACCTGAGGCTATACAGGCTAACCCGTGAAAAAGAGTGGTTGCGCTGGGCACAGGATGTGCATCGCTTCGTGTGGAGCGGCTGGGACGAACGGCTCGGCGGAGGCATCTACTGGCACCAGAGCCGAAAGAGCAAGAACACCTGTTCTAATGCACCCGCCCTGGTTTCCGCGCTGGAACTCTATGCGCTCACCCACGATGCACGTTATCTGAAGCAGGCGGAGCAAATCCATGCATGGCTGCGCCAGCACCTGCAGGACCCTGAGGACGGACTGTTCTGGGACAACGTCCAGATGGACGGAAAAGTGGACCCCACCAAGTTTGCCTACAACACCGCTCTGATGATAGATGCCAGCCTTTGGTGGCATCGCCTCACCCGCAAAGAGGATTACTTACACGAGGCGATACGGCTGGCACGGTCTTCACAGAGATGCTGGCTGGGCTGGCGCAGCCGCGCTATAGAGGGTTACGCGCCATTCGTGGTGAAGCTGTGCTCGGCGTATCGGCATCTGGCGGAAGTGGTCGGCGACAATCGATGGACGGTACTGGTCATCCACACGGCACAATTGGTGAAGTCGCTGCGTTCAGCGGAAGGGGACTATCCCGAGGACTGGTACGCGGAGCGAAAAAACGAACCGGTGTCGAGCCTGATGTCGCTTGCCTCCGCAGCGTGCTTGTTCTGGCTGATACCCGCCTCGGATGACCGGCATGCCCTCTCAAAAGCGGGTACAATATAGTGTGCTATTACGTTCATGGAGGCTTCATCTCGTGTGGAAGTTTCTGAACAGCTTTACCGGTCTGGCAGTGCTGTTGTTTCTGATTGGGGCGCTGGGACTAGTATATGGGGCGGATGCCATTCGCGACCCCGGTCAGCCGCATGACCCCTTGCTACCCTGGCTGTACTTCGCTGCTGCCATCCTGATGGTGGTGAACGCCATCCTCTCGGTACGGCATTACGAGCACAAGATGAAGGAGCAGGAGCAATCTTCGAAACAGAAGGAGGAGTCTCTCAAATGAGTGTGGTGACCTGTGTGGACTGCGGCAAGCCTCTGGAGAAAATCCCTTCCTGGCTGGCTGGAGTGAAGGTGAAGTTCACCTGCGAGGAGTGTCGCACCAAACACCGCACGCCAGTGGTGGTTCTGGACGACCTGCCCCCTCTGACCGATGAGCCTGTCGAGGATATGGATGTTATCGAGCGCGAGGAAGGTCTGGAGACCACCTCGCTAGAGGAGCTGGCTCAAGAAGAAGAAAAGGGAGCGGAAGAAGAGGAAGAAGAGGTGTAGTCAGGCATGGGTGCCAGATACGCCCTGCTGCTCGGTATTCTGTTCCTGCTGTCATCATGGGCGATGGCAGGTGCCGACGATTACCGTATCAGCCCCGGCGACACGCTGGAAGTGGCGGTTTGGGGCTACGAAGACCTGTCGCGCACGGTCATCGTACGCCCCGATGGCAACATCTCACTGCCGGTAGTGGGAGAATTACGTGCGCAGGGAGCGACCCCAGATGCGCTGGCACAGAGTATCACCACCTCCCTTTCCCGCTGGGTCAAGAATCCGCGCGTGAGCGTCATCGTCAAATCTTTCGCACAGCATCAGGTTTTCGTGCTGGGCGCGGTGGCTCGCCCGGGAGTCTATCCCCTGCAACCCGGCCTGACCGCTGCGGAAGCCATCGCTCTGGCTGGCGGGTTCTCCCCAAACGCCGACCGCGACCACCTTACCGTCCTCCGTAGGCAAGGGACGCAAGACGTAAAGTTCTCCGTGAGGTTTACCGATAATCTCTCACGAGAGGATTCGGCGGCACGCTTTGTGCTTCAGCCGGGTGATAACCTGATTGTGACCGAAGCCACCTTCACCATCACCGGTGCGGTGGCACGTCCGGGAGTGTATCCGATAGGCACATTGCGAAGCCTGGAAGAGGCACTGGCGACCGCCGGAGGCACCTTGACATTCGGAGACCCGTCTCGCGCCGAGGTTCAGGTCGGCGAAAAGGTGGAGGTGGTCGACCTGCTCGATGCGAGCGTCCGCCAGCGACCGTTGCAGGCAGGCATGACCATCCGCGTGCCCGAACGCGAGAACACCCTGTTCATCATTGGCGAGGTCGCACGGGCTGGGGCATACGGCTGGCAGAAGGGACGCTGTGAAACGCTGATGGATGCACTCACCGCCGCAGGAGGTCCCACCAGGGAGGCTCGTCTGGACCGTATCGTGGTGAACCGCAGCAACCGGTTCCTGCAGGTCAACGCCACCACGCCACAGGGTGCGCGCTTCCCGCTGGAGCCGACCGATGTGGTGATTGTGCCCTCGCGCCCTCGACCCAACTATGAATGGACGGCGATCCTGGGCACCCTGCTGGCAACCTACTCCGTTTTCCGCCGTTAGCCTTCCATGATAGATATCCACACCCACATTCTCCCCGGCGTCGACGACGGTGTCATCGACATGGGCGATGCGCTGCTCTTGGCAGAAGATGCTGCCGCGCAGGGCGTGACGACAATGGTGGCTACCCCGCATCTCTACTGGGGCGACCGCCCTGCCCTTGGCGCGGCGCAGATTCGCGAGGGGGTAGAGCAACTGAATGTCCTGCTGCGGGCGAAGGGCGTGCCGTTAGAGGTACAGCCCGGCTGCGAAATCCCCATTGCTCCCGACCTGCTGCGACGGCTGGAGAGCGATGAGTGGATGTCGATGGGCGAGGGGACACGTGTGGTGCTTGTGGAGCCGCTGTGGGAGGAATGGCCCTCCTTCGGGCAGTCGGTTATCGAAGAGATGCTGGACGCGGGCTGGACGGTGGTGCTGGCGCACCCGGAGCGCATACCCGCCCTGCAACGCAACCTGCCTTTGCTGGAAGGTCTGGTGCAGATGGGCGTGCACCTGCAGTTGACCACCAGCTCGCTCATACCGGGCAGGGCTTCGCCAGCAGTGGCGCGATGCGCCTATGAGCTGATGGAACGACGGCTGGTGAGCGTGGTGGCTTCGGACTGCCATGGCGTCACCCACCGCCGCTGCGACATGGGCGAGGCGGCGCAACTGCTTCGTCGTACGTACGGACGACATGTGACACAAATGCTGACAATGGGTGTGCCTCGCGCACTGCTGCGGGGTGCGAAAATAGAACTGGAACGGGTGTGGAAGAACACCACAACCGATGAAAGCCGATGGAAACGAATACTGCGGGCTGTTTTGAGGAGGGAAACCGATGACGGATAAACTTTTTGGCGGCCATTATCCTTTGCTGAAGCAGGCGCTTCATGCGAGTGCCCTTCGGCACGAGGCAATCGCGCACAACATTGCCAACGTGAACACGCCGGGTTATCGCCGGATCGACGTCTCCTTTGAGGAGTTCTTGAGAGCTGCACAAACAACCCCTTTGCGCACTACGAGCCCACGACACTATGCCGCGCCGCCCTCCTTGCTGGCGAACCCGCAGGTCGCCCCTGACGAAGATGCACCGATGCGTCCTGATGGAAACACTGTCGATATCGACTACGAAATGGCGCAACTTGCGGAGAACCAGATACGCTTTCAGGCACTCAGCCAGCTGATTACCGGACGCTACCAGAGCCTGAAACTGGTCATTACGGGCGGCGGAGGGAGGTAAGCGATGAGCCTGTTTAACTCGCTACGCATCAGCGCGTCGGGATTGACCGCCGAACGGCTGCGTCTGGACGTCATTGCCGACAATCTGGCGAACGTCAACACCACGCGCACGGCGGCAGGCGGTCCCTACCGGCGCAAAGTGGCGGTGCTGGAGGAACGCCCCGTCGGCTTTGCCGACCTGCTGGGCATTCAGAATGCCTCTCGGATGGGAAGAGGCGGCGTGCGCGTCGCAGCCATTGCGGAGGATACGTCCCCTTCACAGCGGGTGTACAACCCCGGACATCCCGACGCTGAAGCCGACGGCTATGTGCTGATGCCCAACGTGAACGTGGTCACCGAAATGGTAGATATGATTACCGCCACCCGCGCCTACGAGGCGAACGTCACTGCCATGAACGCAGCCAAACAGATGGCGCTGCGCACCCTGGACATCGGCAGGAACGCATAAGGAGGGGATGAGCCGTGGATATTCGGTTGAACACTGTGCTGCCGGGCACCGCAGGAACCCTGACCAGCATCTCCCCGCTCCATAATCGCGACGATGCCCCTTCCTTTGCGGAAACGCTGAAGGGCGTCTTTGACAAGATCAACCAGATGCAGCTCGATTCCGCTCAGCTCGCTCGACAATTTGCCGCTGGCGAGACCGATGACCTCGTGCGCGTCGTGACGACGGCGGAAGAGGCTTCCGTCGCACTGCAGTTAGCGGTGCAGGTGCGCAACAAGGTCATCGAGGCGTATCAGGAAATCATGCGGATGCAGGTATAGCCAATGTTAGAGCGCGTTCGCGAGTGGTGGCAAACCAGCGACCGCCAGACCCGTCTGATTGCCGTCGCGTCGGCGGTGGGGCTGCTGGTGGTGATGATAGCCCTCTCCTTCTGGGCGACTCAGCCCGAATGGGACGTGCTGTACACCGGCTTGTCGCCTTCGGATTCGGGGGCTATCGTGGCGCGGTTGAAGCAGGCAAAGGTGCCCTATCGCCTGTCGGCGGGCGGAAGTACCATCGAGGTGCCTGCGGACCGGCGCGATGAGATACTGCTATCGCTGGCGGCAGAAGGACTGCCCAATCAGGGCACGCTGGGCTACAGCCGTCTGGAGAAACTGGGCTTTGGCACCACACAGACAGTGGAACAGGAGACCACCCGCATCGCGCACGAAGAGTCACTGCAAAACACCATCTCTCGCCTGCAGCCGGTGGCGGGCGCGCGCGTGCATATCACCCCCGCTATCGATTCCCCCTTCGTGGGCGAGAAGAAACCGGCGAAAGCGAGCGTCATGGTCGACCTGAAGCCGGGACAGCAACTCACTCGCGAACAGATTGCGTCCATCGTGTTTCTTGTCTCGCGCAGCGTAGCAGGGCTATCTCCAGAGAACGTCTCAGTCGTGGATGAGTACGCCAACCTGCTCTGGGATGGCTCGCAGGCTTCGGACATGGCGCCCGGCGTGGCGAGCAATAAGCTGGAGCTGGAACGCGCTTACGCAGAGACCGTACAGCGACAGCTGCAACAGCAGCTTGATGCCGTGCTCGGTCCGGGCAAGTCGCGGCTTACGGTGACCGCCGAGCTCGACCTCGACCGCGAAGAGGTGAACCAGAAGCAGATTGAGACCGGTCCAGACGGGCAGGGCATCGCTATCAGTGAAACCCGCACTGAGGAGACTGTGCGAGGGGCTGCGCCGCGCGGGACTGGCGGCGCCGCAGGAACACCGACCTATCCCACCGCACCGGCAGGCGCCCCTGGCGAATACAAGCACTCGTCCACTACCACGAACTACGAAGTGGGGCAGAGCACCATCCATCGGGTAAAGATGCCGGGCAGGGTGGTGCGTATGTCGGTAGCGGCGATGATCGATGCCTCGGTGCCGCAGGAACAGGTGGAGAAGGTGCGCACCTTTTTGGAGGGGGCGGTCGGCGCAGACCAGAGCGACCCCAACCGCCGTTTTCGCGTGATTGTGGAGAGCATCCCCTTCGACAACACGCTGGCGAAGGAAGCCGAATCTGCCCGCAAGCAGTTTGCCAGCCGCCAGCTGATGGACACCGCGTTGCGATACCTGCCGTTGTTGATGCTGCTCATCGTGCTGTTGTTACTGGCGAAGGCGTTGCGACCGGCGCGCGTGGCACAGACTCCGGAAGGCGTCGTGATGTCGTTGCCGGGTGGTGAGGTGCCTGAGGAGATTGCTGTGGAGGGTGAAGAAGAGGGCGATCTCGCGGCAGCCGCCGCAGCGGCGGCGCGGAAGAAAACCGCCGGAGCTGAACTGCCCGAAGAAGAGGTGGAGATTACGCCCATCCGCGAGCGGGTGGATGTGAATCTGGAAAGCGTCATCCGGCTGGCGGACCAGAAACCGGAGAAGGTGGCGATGCTGATTAAAGGCTGGTTAGCGGAGGATGAGCGATAATGGCGACACGAACAGCGACACCCTCACTGACTCATCGCCAGAAAGCGGCTATCATGATTGTCGCCATGGGACCCGATGTGGCGGGTAAAGTGTTGCGCCATCTGGACGAAGACGAGGTGGAGCAAATCACCCTCGAAATCGCACGGATGGGCAAAATTGCGCCGGAGGTGCGTGAAGCGGTCATCGAGGAGTTTCACGAACTGTGTGTCGCACAGGAGTATATTGCAGAGGGTGGTTTGCAACACGCCCGACAGGTGCTGGAGAACGCCTTCGGACCTGAAAAAGCGAACGAGCTCATCACCCGTGTCATTCAAGCCATGCAGATTGTGCCGTTTGACTTTATCAAGAAGACCGACCCCAGCCAGCTGTTGAACTTCATTCAGGACGAACATCCTCAGACCATCGCTCTGATTCTGGCGTACCTGCCTCCCAATCAGGCGGCTCAGGTGTTGCAGGGTCTTCCGCCCGAACTGCGCGCCGACGTGGCGCACCGCATCGCCATTATGGACCGTACACCGCCCGATGTCATCCGCGAGGTAGAGAGGGTGCTGGAACGGAAGCTCTCTTCGGTGATTTCTCAGGACTTCACCACTGCGGGCGGCGTGAAAGCACTGGTGGAGCTGCTCAACTGGATCGACCGCACCAGCGAGCGCATGATTCTGGACAGCCTCTCCGAGACCAACCCCGAGCTGGCGGAAGAGGTCAAGAAGATGATGTTCGTGTTCGAGGACATCGTGCAGCTGGACGACCGCTCCATCCAGGCGGTGCTGAAGGAAGTGGACATGAAGGAGCTCGCGCTCGCGCTGAAGGGCTGCAGCGAGGAGGTGCAGCAGCGCATCTTCAAGAACATGTCCGAACGCGCCGCCAACATGCTCAAAGAGGACATGGAGTTCATGGGACCTGTGCGCCTGCGCAACGTGGAAGAGGCACAGCAACGCATCGTGGCGATTATCCGGCGCATGGAGGAAGCGGGCGAGATTGTCATCGCGCGAGGCGGCGGCGCAGAAGAGATGGTGGTGTAAGCGATGCGCGTGCAGGTGCTCAAAGGCGACCAGCTTGGGCGCTTCACCCGCTGGGTGGGTACGCCCCTGCAGGTGCGGCAACCGACAGAGGAAGCACAGCAACCGCCACAGCCAACAGGACCGACCCCGGAAGACCTGCTGGCAGAGGCACGCCGCGTGCTTGCGGAGGCACACCGACAGGCAGACCAGATGCGGCAGGACGCCGTGCGCAAAGGCTATGAAGACGGTTTGCAAATAGGGCGGGAAGAGGGACGCCGCGAGTACCAGCAGGCGATAGCGAACTTGCAGTCAGAGGTGCAGAAGCTGGTGGATGCGTTGCTTGCCGAACGGCAGCGACTGTGGGAAGAGATCGAGCCGCAGGTCATCGAACTGGTGCTGGAGATTGCCCGCAAAGTGCTGCGTGAGGAGATTCAGGCGCGTCGAGAAGCCACCCTGTCCATCATCAAGCACGCCCTGCGGCGCGTCGCGGATACCGAGCAGGTGCGCATCCGCGTACACCCCGACGACCTGCAAATCGCCCGCGAACACCGCAGCGATTTTCTCGCGGTCTGCGACGGGGTGCGGCACATCGAGATTGTGGACGACCAGCGCGTGGGCGGCGGAGGCTGCATTATTGAGACACCCAGCGGCACTATCGATGCCTCGCTACGCACGCAGATGCAGTCGGTGGAGAAGGCGTTGCGCGAGAGCGAGCAGGCGGCTTAAGGTATCGCCGCAGAGAGGGCGACGCTTCCGCCGGGCCTTGGAGGACCCGCCTGCCGTACCCTTTGTCCCTGCAGGGGAAGAGGGCAAACAGCACCCCTCTCCCACAGCGTGGGAGAGGGGACAGGGGTGAGGGCGCAATACGCCCCTCTCCCACAGCGTGGGAGAGGGGACGGGGTGAGGGCGCAATACGCCCCTCTCCCACAGCGTGGGAGAGGGGACAGGGGTGAGGGCAACCATGCCAGACACACTGACCAACCTGCCACCTCTCTCGCCGCCGGACCTCTCGGCGGCGCGGGAACGACTGCGCCTGCTGGACCCGATTAGGGTACACGGTCGAGTGCAGCAGGTGATCGGACTGGTTATCGAGAGCATCGGGCCTGCCGCGCGGGTGGGAGAGGTCTGCGAGATTCACTTCCAGCGCACGCGCCCGCCTATCTTTGCAGAAGTAGTGGGCTTCCGCCAGAACCGCGTGCTCTTGATGCCTCTGGGCGAGATGGAGGGCATCACGCCCGGCAGTCTGGTGGTGGCCACGGGAATGGTGCATCAAGTGCCTGTGGGTGAATGCCTGCTGGGGCGGGTGCTGGACGGGCTGGGCAGACCGATGGATGGGGGCCCAGCCGTATTCAGCGACGTGCTTTACCCCGTCCACCGCCAGCCACCGAACGCCCTTGTCCGCAAGCGCATCACCGACGCCATCAGTCTGGGCGTGCGCGCCATCGACGGCTTGCTCACCGTCGGCAAGGGACAGCGCATCGGCATCTTTGCAGGCTCCGGCGTGGGCAAAAGCACCCTGCTGGGCATGATCGCCCGCTACACCAGCGCGGATGTGAACGTCATCGCCCTCACCGGCGAGCGCGGGCGCGAGGTGCGCGAGTTTATGGAGGAAGACCTCGGTGAGGAAGGACTGAAACGGTCGGTGGTCGTGGTTGCCACTTCCGACCAGCCCGCCCTGCTGCGCATCAAGGCAGCGATGGTGGCGACCACGATTGCCGAATACTTCCGCGACCAGGGGCTGGACGTGCTGCTGATGATGGACTCGGTGACCCGTCTCGCGCTGGCGCAACGCGAGGTGGGGCTGGCGATTGGGGAGCCGCCCGCCACGCGGGGATATACCCCATCGGTGTTTGCGATGCTGCCGCGGCTGCTGGAACGCGCTGGCACCTCTGACAAAGGCACGATTACGGGGCTGTACACCGTGCTGGTGGAAGCCGATGATATGAACGAGCCGGTCGCCGACACCGTGCGCGGCATCCTGGACGGGCACATCGTGCTGTCGCGTGCGCTGGCGCACCGCAACCACTACCCGGCCATTGACGTGCTGGCGAGTGTATCGCGCGTCATGCCCCAGATTACCGACGCGGAGCATCAGCAGGCAGCCGCGCAGGTGCGCCAGGTGCTGGCAAACTATACCGAGGCGGAAGACCTGATCAACATCGGCGCGTACCAGCAGGGAAGCAATCCGGATATCGATTACGCCCTGCGCTATATCGGCAAGGTGCGCGCCTTCCTGCAGCAGGGTAAGCAGGAGGGTTGCCCGCTGGGCGAGACGATACAGCGCATGAAGACGCTGTTTGCAGAGTGAGGCGATGCGGCGGTTTGTGTTCTCGCTGCAGAAAGTTCTGGACTACCGGCAACGGCTGGAAGAGCAGGCAATCCGCGCCTTCGCGGAAGCGCAGGCACAGTTGACGCACGAACAGGCTGTGCTGCACAAACTCCTTATCGAGCGCGAAGAGTGTTTGCGCCGCTCGCACCGCCGTCAACATCTATCGGTGGAGCTGCTGGCGGTCGAACAGACCTATCTTTCGGCACTGGAGGAGCGCATCGAACAACAGCGTCAGCGGGTGGCAGAGGCAGAAAAGGTACTGGAGGAGAAGCGACAGGCGTTGATCGAGGCACAGCGGGAACGAAAAACTATGGAACTCCTGCGCGAGAAGCAGTACGAGCAATGGCGTCAGGAGTGGCTGCGTACCGAGCAGAAAGCGCTGGACGACTTGGCAACCGTGCGAGCCACCATCGCGCCCGCCTTGTTGACGATGCAGGCAGGAGGGGAGGAGCATGAGTAGTCTTTACACGCGGGCAGTGGCCCGAATGCAAGCGCTGTGGGAGAGGGTGGAGCAGTTATCCGCCGGTGCTCCCACGACCGCGCCTTCCGGGTTTGCGCAGGTCTTGCGTGTGGCGCAGCGAGCCACAACCGTTATGCTACCTCAGAGCATCGGCGAGTTGGTCGCGCGGGTATCGCAGGAAGAGGGCGTGGACGAGGCGCTGGTGCGGGCAGTGGTGCAGGCGGAATCTGGCGGCAACCCGAACGCTGTCTCCCCGAAGGGGGCGATGGGTTTGATGCAGCTGATGCCGCAAACCGCGCGAGCGATGGGCGTGCAGAACCCCTTTGACCCCGAGCAGAACCTGCGCGGCGGCGTGCGCCTGTTGCGGGGGCTGCTGGACGAGTTCGGGGACGTGCGGCTTGCCCTGGCAGCATACAACGCGGGCGGACCAGCGGTACGCCGATATGGGGGTATCCCTCCTTATGCGGAAACCCAGAAGTTCGTGCAGCGTGTCATCAACCTGTGGCAGGGTGAACAGCGATGAGGCGGTTGCTGGTGATACTGGTGGTGCTGCTGGTGTTGCTGGGGGTGCCTTACGCGCTGGCGAAGTTTGGGGTGATTCCCGTGGGCAAGTTGACCGCAAAGAACCCTGCCGCGGCGAAGGTGGCGCGGACGCTGGGCTTACTGCCCCGCCAGCAAACGGTAAAGGCAGACACAAAGGCATCTGAGCCTCCTGCGCAAACCACCCCTGCCCCGCCAGTGGTTCGTCCTGCGCCTCCGCCCACACAAAGTGTGCCACCACCTGCCGCTGCCCACTCTCCGTCAGAGGAAGACGCGAGCCGACAAATCGGCTGGCTGGCGAAGGTATACGAGAACATGGAGCCAGAGGAGGCGGTGCGCATTTTGGAGCGGATGAGCGACCGCGAGGTGATACCGCTGTTGCGCCGCATGAAGCAGCGTCAGGTGGCGCAAATCCTCGCGCTGTTACCCCCCGACCGCTCCGCCAGCCTCTCCAAAACGCTGATGGTGCAGCGGTAGGGCGGTTTCCTAATCCTCTCCATTCAGGTATAATAAAAGCATGAACCCCTTTCCCGGCATGAACCCATATCTAGAGCGGCACTGGCGGGATGTGCATGCGAGGCTCATCGTGTACGCCTGTGATTCCCTGCAGGCGCAGCTTCCCGATGGACTGATTGCTCGCATTGAGGAGCGGGTGTACGTGGACTACCCTCGCGAGAGCATTACCCGGCTCATCTACCCCGACATCCGTGTTTCCGACCTTCGCCAGCCTGTTCCGTCCTCCTCGGCTGGCACGGCGCCCGCTGTCCTCGAAGCAGTGGATATCAGCACCCGCATCATCGTGGAAGAAGAAGAGGTGCCCATCGTCGAGACCTACATCGAAGTGGTGGACCCAGCGGGTGGGCTGGTGATTACCGTCATTGAGGTGCTGAGCGTTTCCAACAAGGTGCCTGGAGTGGGACAGGACGTGTATCGGAGCAAACAAAAGGGACTGCTGGAGGCGGGGGTGAATCTGGTGGAGATAGACCTGCTGCGCACTGGGCAGCGCGTGGTCAGCCTGTCGCCCACCAGCCTCCTGCAGTTTGTGAACGTGCCCTATCTGGTATGCGTGTTCCGCAGCTGGCAACCCCGCCAGCGGGAGGTTTATCCCATCGCATTGAACCAGCCGTTGCCGAAGGTAGCGGTGCCGCTGCGCCCCAGCGATGCCGACGTGGTGCTGGATTTACAGCAACTACTCCAACGTTGCTACGAAGTCGGTCGCTACAACCGGCTGATTAACTACTCGCACGACCCCGACCCGCCACTGGATGCCGAGGGCATGAACTGGCTCCACCAGCTGCTGGTGGAAAAGGGACTGCGGAAACGGGCTGGCAGTTAGCTGTTGCGCATGAAATGTTTCTACAGCCCTCACAAAAGGTAATCCACATTTTGGCGTCGATCCCGAACGAACACCCGAATAACGGTTTCAGATGGACTGGGCAGCACGAGGGAAATATCCTCTATATTGGATAAAAGGTCGGGAGGCGGGGCGTATTCAGAAGGAAAAGTTTTCAGCGCACGCTGAAACCTTTTGGCGGCATATTCGTACGCTTGCGTGAAAGCATCCGCGGGTAGACGCGAAAGTGGCACGGAGAGGCGCTCCCCATTGAGCCATCTCTGCTTTTCTTCCTCGTTCAGAACGGCTAGCAGCTTTGGCAGAAGCTGCTCCGATTCCCTCTCCTCTTCGGAGCGTGCGTCAGCGGCGGCCTCAAGTTGGTGAAGGTCTCGCCTTTTCTGCTCTTCCGAGCGATCGATGCGTACTGTCTGACGAGCCCCGAGCAACACAGTTAGCGCTTCCAGTAATTCCCCTGGCGAGGCATCGTTCCATCGGATGAAAAGGCGTATCTGTTCGAGGTCCTTCTCCACGTGCAGCAGCCACCCGGTTCGCTTGGAAAGCTCCTGCGCGAACGCAGACAAACTTGCCTCTGTTACCTCTACATTCAAACGCAACAGCCCCTCTGATGTCGTTTTGGTTGCGATGGTTACCTTCCCCGCAGTGCTCCACTTCAAGCCGTAATTCACTATGCCGAACCGGTCCTGCTCTCTGCGTAGTGCCCAGCGCTTACTTCTCAAGATGTAGGCCTTGCCCGTAAAAACAAACACCCGGCCGTAGTATTCCGCCAGGGTGGCAACGGCTTTCTGCTCGCTGAGGTCTTTTATCTCCACGTTGGAAGCAGGCGGATTATTTGCAAGATGGAGTTCTGCAACGATGTTCAGAGAGTATTGTCTCGCCAGAGCATCGCAAACCTTGGTGAAGGTGGCACTTTGTACTTGAAGGTTGATCCGCCTCTCCGTACTGGCTGGCTGCCCCATGCAGAGAGAAACCGCTACCACCACCGTCACGATGCTGAAGGCAGTTTTGCTCATTACCGTCGCCTCCTCCACCAAAATTACAATTCTATGGGGGCAGAGCGAAACCTGCCCCCTATCACCTTATGCGCCACCAGGAGGCACCGGAGGGTTAGGCGGTTGCACCGCGGGTGGCTTTATGATAACAACTTGCCTTACCCATATGTCCGGGTCTTTTCGCCAATCCATACTCCCGCGATCGTTGTAGAGACGCAGTAAGTCCGTCACTCGCGTTTCCCTCTGTACACGGATGGCGCGACCAGATACCACCCATCGTATGGTACCATCTGGAGCTACTGAGGAAAACGACACGGTGCATGTACCTAGTTGCATGCTGGCAATCGAGACCGCTATTGCGTTGCAGGTGTCGTCTCGCACTTGCCGTCCATCTGCCAGCGTATCCATGTCGCGCTGGACAAGAACGTAGTGGAAGAGAGAACCACTAACGGTTTCCACCGTTGGCTTCTCAGCACCGCCCGACATCTCTGGCAGGTAGGACTGAGCCTCGGCAACTGACATCGCCACGAATACACTGAACAGTAACGCGAAACTGAAAAATCGGTGCCGCATGGTAGACTCCCCCTTGCGTAGTTTGTTGAACACATTGTATCATCGAAAAAAAAGTGCAAGGCCACTATGCGGCAAGAAAAACTTTCTAGCAACAACACTGCTGCATCATGGAGTATAGAGGTCCAATACCCGTATCTCTGACGCGATTATACTGGTTTGGCGTGTGTTCGTCAAGACCCTGAGCAAAAATCTTCCAACCCAGCACCTTATCCATCACCCACACACCAGCCTTCCAACAACTAGCCGTTCCAAGCCCGCTCTATCATGCGGTAACCCACCGGGTCATGCTTCACCAGTTCGTCGCGGGTAAAGGGGTAAAAATCGTTCTTGCCGAAGTAGGCTTCCGACAGCTCGGCGAAGTACTCCTGCACGTTGGTGGTGGCGTATGCTTTTTGTTTGCCACCGCGAACATACTCCACCTGCTCGTACAATCCGCGTCGCACGGCGTGCTGATAGGCAATCAGCACCATCCGGTTCTCATATCCCAGCACCTGATGGTGACAGGCGTGCGCCAGTTCGTGCAACAGCATCCACGGCTGTTCCCCGCGCGACCATCTGACGAAGTTGCGGGCGTTGTTGATTTCCACGCTCCCGGCTTTTTCGGGGTTGTAGCCGTGTTCACGCAGCCACTCAGCGGAGGGATGGTACTCCGCTGCGCCGTGCGGGTTGTTCTCCCATTCCAGCCAGATGCGCACCCGACGCAGTGCCTGCAATGGTTGCGGGGGCACCGCGCGAATAATCTGGCAAATCTGTGCGTCCACCTCTCGCAGAGCCTCCTTTGCCTCCGCCGGGTGCGTCAATACCTCGCGATGCACCAGCACGCGGAAGCCGCCGATATGGCGCACCGCGTACGCGCTGACAGGCTGGTTCAGGTTCCGTGCAGGCGATGGATCGTAGTGCTTCATACCTTTTCCCTCTGTCCCAGGGCGTTTTCCAGCAGGTCAAACATATCCGCCAAAGCGGCGAGCGGCGAGCTGTTACCAGCCAGTGATAACCGCACCCCCTCGCCCGTAAACTGATGCTGGCGATAGACGTGTGTGAGCGCGCGCACCGCCTGCGGGGTCAGGCGCACATGACCGGCAAACCGGATATTCGCCCACTGCCTGTCTGCCTTCACCTCCGCGATGCCAATCCGCGCCGCCTGCAGACGCAATCTCAGCAGCCACAGCGCGTTCTGCACCACCTCCGGCAGTGGACCGAAACGGTCGCGCAGCTCCGCCTCGATCTCGACCACATCTTCCACTTTGCGTACCGCTGCCATCTTCTTGTAGAAGAAGATACGCTGCGACTCATCGGCGATGTAGCTGGCGGGGATGTAGACGTTGACCGGCACGTCCACCGGCGGCAGGTAGAAAGTCTCCTCTGGTTGACCGCGCAGCTCCCGGATGGCTTCCGCCAGCATCTCGGCGTACAGCTCGAAGCCCACCGAGACCATCGCGCCGTGCTGCTCTGCGCCCAGCAGGTTGCCCGCGCCGCGAATCTCCAGATCACGCATCGCCAGTTTCAGCCCGGAACCCAGACCGGCGAACTCGCGCAGGGCGTTCAGGCGTTGCTGGGCGCGCTCGTCCAGTTTGGCGTCGTTGCGGTAGAAGAAGTAGGCATACGCCTGGCGGTCGCTGCGTCCTACTCGACCGCGCAGCTGATAGAGTTGCGCCAGCCCCAGGCGGTGCGCCCGCTCCACGATCAAGGTGTTGGCGTTGGGCACGTCCAGCCCGTTCTCGATAATCGTGGTGCAGACCAGCACGTCGAAATCGTGGTGGTAGAAGCCCAGCATCACCTCTTCCAGCTCGTCATCGGGCATCTGTCCGTGCGCCACACGGATGCGGGCGAAAGGCACCAGCTCCTGCACATGCTGGGCGACGTGATAGATGCTCTGCACGCGGTTATGCACGTAATACACCTGTCCACCCCGCTCCAGCTCGCGCAGGATGGCTTCGCGCACCACGTCGTCATCGTACGGGCGCACGATGGTGCGGATGGGCAGTCGCCCGAACGGGGGGTCGTTGATGACGCTCATCGCCCGCAGTCCACCCAGCGCCATGTGCAGGGTGCGCGGGATGGGCGTAGCGGTCAGGGTCAAAACATCCACCTGGGTGCGCAGGCGTTTGAGATGCTCCTTCTGCGCCACGCCGAAGCGTTGCTCCTCGTCCACTACCAGCAAGCCCAGATTGTGGAACTGCACATCCTTTGAAAGCAGGCGGTGCGTACCAATCACCACATCCACCGCCCCCACGCGCAGCCCTTCTACCACCTCTCTTTGCTCTTTCGGGCTGCGGAAGCGGTTCAGCAGCTCCACCCGGATGGGGTAAGCGGCAAAGCGTTCGCGGAAGGTGTTGTAGTGCTGCGCGGCAAGCACGGTGGTGGGACAGATGACCGCAACCTGCTTGCCCTCCATCACCGCCTTGAACGCCGCGCGGATAGCCACTTCCGTCTTGCCAAAGCCCACATCGCCGCAGATGAGCCGGTCCATCGGCTTGCGGCTGCCTTCCATGTCCCGCTTCACTTCCAGGATGGCGCGCCGCTGGTCAGGGGTCTCCTCATACGGAAACGCCGACTCCATCTCCTGCTGCCACGGGGTGTCGGGGCTGTAGGGCGGGCGTTCGGCAGCCTCTCGCGCGGCGTACAGGCGGATGAGCTCTTCCGCTATCTTGCGCGCCTTCGCCTTCGCGCGTCGCTTGGTCAGTGCCCACTCCGAACCGCCGAGTCGGTGTATCTCGGGCGGGTTGTCCTCCGAACCGATGTACTTCTGTAAGCGGTCAATCTGGTCGGTCGGCACCAGCAGGATGTCGGGCGGGGCGTACTGGATGAGCAAATAGTCGCGCCGCACGCCCAGCACCTCGCGCTGCGTGATACCGCGGTAGATGCCGATGCCGTGATGGATATGCACCACGTAATCGCCCGGACGCAGGTCTAAGATAGAGGAGAGTGGGATGCCCTCATGCACGCGGCGGCGCAGGATGCGCAAACGGCTCGCGCCAAACAGCTCGGCGTCGGTGAGAACCACCAGCCGCGCCCGCTCCCACAAAAAACCGCTGGATAGGCGGGCATGTACCACCGCCAGCGCGCCCTGCTCGCCATCCGCAGGGATGGCGGTGGGGAACAGGTCGTGTTCTTCCAGAATCTCGGTCACGCGATGCGGCTGCTCAGTGGCGACAATCACCACACACTGGCTCTGAAGCCAGTTACGGATGGTGCCTATCAGCGCGGGCAGCTGCCCCCGATAGCCCGGCAGGGCGCGGGCGTTCAGTTCCTCCTCTTTGCCCTTTGGCAGCAGCTCGCGCGGGGATGGAATGCTGCTGACGGCAAGCCATTGTCGGTTCTGCAGGATGTGCCTCAGCACAGTGGGGAACCCGTCCGGCTGCGGAACCGCCATCGGCGCGGTCTGCCACAGCTTCTCCAGCGGTAGCATCTCGCCACGCTTGACACGGTGCGTCAGCACATCGAGCGCGTCGCGGCTGGACTGGTGGTAGATGGTTTGCGCTTGCAACGGCTCTTCCACCACCAGCAGGCAATCTGGCGGCAGATACTGCAGGGCATCGACGACTGGGTGCAGCAGTGCGATGTAGTGTTCCAGCCTTTCAAAGGCCACGCGATTTTGCAGGCGCAGCAGGTCGTCCTCGATACGCTGGCGCAGGGCATCGGGGGCGCGTTCGTTGCCCTCCTGAATGAGGTCGTGCAGCGTCTCCTCCAGAAGGTGCTGCAATTTCCTCACCGCTCCCTCCACGTCCGCCTCGCCCCAGATGACCTCACGCGCAGGTGTCATCACGCATTCGTTCAGGTGACCGCTTGCACGTTGTGAATCGGGGTCGAAGGGTTGCAGGCGGTCTATCTCGTCGCCAAAAAACTCCAGTCGCACTGGCTCGTCGGCGTGAACGGGAAAGATGTCCAGAATGCCCCCGCGTCGGCTGAACTGCCCGCGCTGCGCCACCATCTCTTCGCGCTCGTAGCCCAGCACCACCAGTTGTCGCATCAGCCAATCCATGTCGACGGTGTCGCTTTTGCGCAGGGTGAAAGCCGCTTCGCGCAGGGCGCCAGGAGGCAAGGTGGGTTCCAGCAGGCTCTGCGCGGTGGCAATCAGCACTCGCGCCTGCCCCGTCGCCACCTTCCACAGCGACTCGATACGGCTGCCAATCAGGTGCAGGTCGGGCGGGGTATCCTCGAACAGCTCGCCCAGCATGGAAGGCAACACCACCACCTGCTCTTCGGGCACACCCATCGCTGCAAGGTCTGAAGCCAGCGTCTGCGCCCGCTGCTCATCGGCAACCAGCACACACGTCAGCCCCTGTGCTTCATCCAAACGGAAGGCAACCAGCAGCGGAAGCAGGTTGCCCGAAACATCGGTGAACTCGGTGCGAAGCGATTGCGGCGAGAGCAGATGAACGAAGACACGCACGCCGGGTAGCGCGCGGATGGATAATCGCACCTCTTGCAGGCGTGCAACGTCCATAAGTACCGCATCGATTATACCTCATTCAAAGATGTCGTGACGGGCACACGGTGCTTGTGCTATACTCTTGGTGGAGGTGGTGAAGATGGCACTGCCGCAGGTATTGGAGCAGCAGCGGAAAACGAAGCGGTTGCAGTGGGAGGATTACGTGCAGATGCCTCCCAAAGGCGAACACGCCGAGATTGTGGACGGAGAGGTGATACCTTTGCCTGGAGCGACGCCTGTTCATCAGCAGATAGTGGCCAGGTTGTGCTGGCTGCTGAACGCCGAAGCGACGGTGCGCGAACGGGGAGCCGTGATGACTGCACCGGTGGATGTGGTGGTCAGCAAGGAACCCCTCCGTGTCAGGCAGCCCGATGTGTTGTACATTCTCTACGAGAAGATTGGGGAACGAGACGCTTTGCGAACGCTCTCCCGCGTTGAGGCTGCACCAGACCTGGTGATAGAGGTGCTTTCGCCCAACGACACGGTCGAGCAGTTAAACGCGAAGTTACGGGATTACCACACTTTGGGAGTGCCGGAGGTGTGGCTGGTGGATTTGACACCCAACCACGTCTTTGTGCTCACGCGTGAAGAGGAGGAGTGGCACTGGCACCAGCCTGCGTCGGGCGAGGAGACAATCCCCTCTCAGCAGCTGCCGCAGCTGCAAATCACTGCCAGAGCCGTGTTTGAGGGATAGGGGCTACAGCCGAACCACCATCTCGCGAGCATCGCCTACTGGCAGCAGAACGAGTCCTTCGCGCTCCCTGACTGCCTGCGCACTCTCCACTGCTTGCACTGCAAGGATATTGCGCAGCAACACCTGCCAGCGACGGGTGTCGCCCTCGGCGCGGAAAGTTACCTGATTGCCCGTGCGTGTGGTGTGCAGCACAAGGGCTGTCTTTCCCGTCACGGTCGGCACGACGGTCTGCACCTCCGCACCATCATCCAGCTCAAACACATGGAAAGTAACGCCGTCCGCGTAGTCGTAATCGGGGCGATTGTCTATCGAACCTGCGGGCAGCACGGAGTTCGGTCGCACCATGAGCGGCAGGCTGAAGAAGTCGTGTTGCTCACGCACCCAGCGTCCGCCTTCCAGTACCTGCCCGCTGAGCAGATTCGTCCAGCGTCCAGAGGGCAGGTAGTAATCCACCCACCCGTCGGGCGAGAAGACGGGCGCAACCAGCAAACTCGGGCCCAGCATATACTGCCTGTCCAGCGTGTCACAGCCGGGGTCGTCCGGGAACTCCACAAACATCGCACGCATCACAGGAATGCCCATCTCATGCGCCTCGCGAGCGCACTGGAACAGGTAGGGCATCAGACGACACTTCAGCCGCGTAAAGAAGCGCAACACGTCTACGGCTTCTTCGTCGAACAGCCAGGGCACGCGGTAGGAGCTGCTGCCGTGCAGTCGACTGTGGGAGGAGAGCAACCCGAAGGCGCACCAGCGTTTGTACAGGTCGGCGGGAGCGGTGTCCACGAAGCCACCGATATCGTGACTCCAAAAGCCAAACCCGCACAGGCTCAACGAAAGCCCGCCGCGCAAGCTCTCCGCCATCGACTCGTAGGTGGCGGTGCAGTCGCCGCCCCAGTGCACGGGAAACTTCTGACCGCCTGCCGTTGCTGACCGTGCGAAGAGCACCGCCTCGCCTTCGCCCCGCACCTCCGTGAGCAGTTCGTATACCGTTTTGTTATACAGGTAGGAGTAAAAATTGTGCATTCGCACGGGGTCGGAGCCGTCGTGGTACACCACGTCGGTGGGGATGCGCTCACCGAAGTCGGTTTTGAAGCAATCCACGCCCATGTCCAGCAATCTGCGCAGTTTGTCTTTGAACCACTCGCGCGCCCCAGGGTTGGTGAAGTCCACAATGCCCATGCCCGCCTGCCAGAGGTCGGTCTGCCACACGCTGCCGTCAGGGCGTTTGAGCAGGTATCCGCGCTCCATGCCCTCCTCGAACAGGTGCGACCGCTGAGCGATGTACGGGTTCATCCACACGCAGATGTGCAAACCGCGCTCCTTCAGGCGGCTTAGCATCCCCGCGGGGTCGGGGAAGACACGCCTGTCCCACACGAAGTCGCACCAGTGGAACTCACGCATCCAGAAGCAGTCAAAATGAAACACGCTCAGCGGAATCTCGCGTTCCGCCATCCCCTGAATGAACGAAGTGACCGTCTGCTCATCGTAATCAGTGGTGAAGGAGGTGCTGAGCCACAGCCCGAACGACCACGCAGGCGGGAGGGCGGGACGCCCTGTCAAAGCGGTATACCGTGAGATAACGTCCTTCGGTGACGGTCCGTAGATGAGGTAATACTCCAGATACTCGCCCGGCACGCTGAACTGCACGCGCTCCACGTTTTCGGAAGCAATCTCGAAGGAGACTTTCTCCGGATGCGCGACGAACACCCCGTAACCGCGATTGGTGAGATAGAAAGGGATGTTTTTGTAGGCAATCTCGGTGGCGGTGCCGCCGTCCTCATTCCACATCTCCACGACCTGCCCGTTCTTCACAAACGGCGTGAACCGCTCTCCCAATCCGTAGACGCATTCACCCACACCCAGCCCGAGTTGCGCCACCATGAACCGTCCTTCGGGAGTGTCCATGTAAGCGATGCTTTTTGCGCCAGAGGTAGTAATCCGCTTTTCACCGTCGCAAAACGCTAACAGCCACTCGCCCTCGGTATGCACACGCGCGGTCAGCCGTCCGGTAGTCAGAGCAACGTATCCCGCGCCTTCCTCTATCTGCACCGCAGGAGGCGGCAACGCTTGCAGTTCAAAGTGCGGTGGGCGCACCAGCGTGCCTCTGTGATGCCAGATTTGCACGCGTATCACGTTCTCGAATGGCGAGGAGACCTTTACCGTCAGCAGCGGTGTGTCCAGCGTCGCCACCCGAGTGGTTACCCACTTATCGGGCGCGTACAGAGTCAGTGACCTGTCGTCGTGTTCGAAGTCATGGACATGCACGGCGTAGTGGGGCGTTACGCCCTCGCGCATGAGCCAGACGCCTTTGGAAAACTTCATGGCAGCACCTCCCGCCCAAAGATTACGCCTTTCAGGCGGGCAATCCTGCGGGGGAGCGTGCCTCTACGAGTGAAAGTCACTTCCGTTCCTCAGGGTAGCGCAGCTCTGGAACATCAGCATCTGCCTCACTTGCAGCCACAGCGACGACTCTACAGGAGCCAAACCCTCCAGATGGCGTCTGGGAAATCCGCAGAACACCGGCGTTGTTCGCTTGGCTTTTCAGTGCAGAACGGTTATAATTCGATATGCTAAACAATCTCTTGCGTTCAGGAGGAACATCGATGTCCTTTCCGTTGCCGACCGAAAGCGATGTGCAGTTTTATCGGGAAAACGGCTACTGGATTGCCCCCAAAATCCTCTCCGACGATGAGCTGGAGCTTTTGCGCGAGCATCATGCGAAGGTCATCGCAGGTGAATACCACACCCAACGTCCCCCGTGGAGCCGCAACATCGAGCCGGGGCAGCCACTGGATCGAATCGTCAAGATCGACAACAGCTACTGGAGCGATTCGGTCATCGCCAAAGTGGTGCTGCATCCCGTGATCGGCGAGATGGCGGCACGGTTGACGGGCGCGAAGGGCATTCGCCTCTGGCACGACCAGTTGCTCTATAAGCCACCAGATACCGGCGCGCGCGGCAACGTCGGCTGGCATCAGGATTACGGTTACTGGCAGTGCGCGGAGCCTGCCGAACTGCTTACCGCCTGGCTTGCGCTGGACGACGTGACCGAAGAGAACGGCTGTATGCAGGTGGTACCTGGCAGCCACAAATGGGGGCTCATTCCCGAAGGCAACTTTTTCGAGCAAGACCTCGAGAAGTTGCAGCAACGCATCGAGCAAGTCACGGGTCAGCCGTGGCGCACGGTGAAGTGCGAGATGCCTGCGGGCGCGTTGAGCTTTCATCATTGTCTGACCATCCACGGTAGCGGCCCCAATCTGAGTCAACGTCCACGCCGCTCATGGGCAATCCACCTGCTGCCTGACGGTACGCGCTACCGTGCCGGCACCCCCAGCGATAAGCACATGAACGTGTATCTGCTGGGTGGCAAGCATGGTGACCCGTTTACCGGTCCGTATTTCCCACTGCTCTATCGTGAAGGGGAACGCGGCAACATCTGGGAATCTGTCGCGTAAAAAAGACCTCCCGCTCTGCGGGAGGTCCTCCAGGGCTAAGGAGTGGCTGTTTTCAGTCGACGACCTGGGGTTCGCGCACGGGTAACTCCTCCTTCCGATAGACACCCCTTCGGAATATCGTACGCGCGATCCAGTTACCCAGGTCATCGAACACCGTGTAGACACAGGGGATGACCACCAGTGTCAACAGCGTGGACAACAGCAATCCCCCGATGACGGCGATTCCGAGCGGCGCCCGGAACTCGGAGCCGCGCCCGATTGCCAGCGCAACGGGCAACATTCCGAACACCATGGCGAAGGTCGTCATCAGGATGGGGCGCAATCGGGTGGGACCGGCTTCCAGTAACGCCTGCAATCGCGGCAATCCGCGGCTGCGCAAGGTGTTGGTGTAGTCCACCAGCAGGATGGCGTTCTTGGTTACCAGTCCCATCAGCATGATGATGCCTATCATAGACACGATGTTGAGCGAGTTGCCGGTGATAATCAACGCCAGCAGCGCGCCGATCATCGCCTGCGGCAGACTCAGCATGATGGTCAAAGGCATCAGTAATGACTCGAACAGCGCTGCCATCAACATGTACACCAGCACAACAGCCAGCAGCAGCGCCTGTCCCAGGTAGGCACCCTCTTCCTGCTGGAACTGTATCTCGCCGGACCACTTCAGCTGCACGCCGGGCGGGGGCAGGTTGGCTTTTGCCAGCGCCTCGTCGATGACCAGCTGCATGTTGCCGGGGGCGTAGCCCGGCTTGAGATACGCCGTGAAGGTCACCAGCCTCTGCCGGTTCTTGCGGTCGATTTTGGTGGGACCGGAGGTCATCTCCACCGCCGCCACATCCGACAGGCGCACGGGACGTCCGTTGAAGTAGCCGATGACCAGACTGCTGATAGTGTCGATGTTCTGGCGTTGCTGTTTGACCAGCTGCACGCGGATGTCGTACTCTTTGCCCGCCTCGCGGTACTTGGTGTCGGTATTGCCTTCGATGTAGGTGCGCAGGGCGGAAGCCACCTGCGCCACGCTCATACCAACCGACGCCGCTTTTTCGGGGTCTACACGCACCTGCAGCTCGGGCTTACCCAGCTTCCACGAGATGTCGGGGTCTACGATGCCTTCAATAGACGCCACCACCTCCTTCACCCGCTCGGCGGTGCGCACCAGCAACTCGGTATCCTGTCCCGTCAGTTCGATCTCGATGGGCGCGCCGGCACCACCGCGGAAGCCCGAGAGAGCGTTCACTTTCACTTTTGCACCGGGTATGGTGCCGATTTGCTGGCGGATTTCATCGGCGATTTCGGAACTCGGACGGGTGCGCAGGTAGGGCTGTTCCACCCACGGCAGCCACCCCACCAGTTTGTCGCCGAGCGACTGCTTTTCGACACAGGTTACCTGCAGCTCGCCGTACTGCGCGCCTCGCCCGCCTGTGCCGATGAAGCCCGAGGTGGTGTTGCCAATGCTGGTAAAGACGCTATCCACATCGCGTCGTATGGACGGCGTGCTGAATATCGCCTCCTCGATGCGCGCCAGAACCCGGTCGGTGGCTGCAAGCGAAGTGCCAGCCGGCATTTCCAAGGTAATCTGGATAAGCCCCTGATCCTGGTCGGGGGCAAAGCGGAACGGCAGTAGCGGGCGACCCAAATTGCTACCCAGCAGACCCGACAGGAAAAAGGCAACTGCCATGATGAACGTGCCCCATCCCGCCACAAACAGAGGCTTGCGGTTACTGCGCCATATCAGCGCGAGCAGCCAGAACAGAAACCCGAAAATCGCCGTGAAGCCCGCGAACGAGGCGGCAGGCAGGATAAAGTTCTTGCCCACCAGCGACCCCGCAATCACCAGCAAGATGGCGATTAGCAGGCCGTTGCCAACGCCGATGACCAGCCACCGGCGGCGCAGTGCTCGCTCCAGAATGCCGCGATAGATGCTGTCCAGTGCATGGTAAAAGCGGTCGAACGCCGCGAATACTCCGCGCTTTGCTTCCACTTGCTCACCTGCGCGGAACCAGCGCGACGCCAGCATCGGCGTCAGCGTGAACGACACCAGCAGCGAGAAGAGGGTGGCAGTGGCAACAGTGATACCGAATGCCCGGAAAAACTGCCCCACGATGCCCCCCATGAACGCGATGGGCACGAACACCACCACATCCACCAGCGTGATGGTAATCGCCGCCAGACCGATTTCGGAACGCCCGTTCAACGCGGCTTCCGCCGGCTCCTCGCCCCGGGTGAGATGACGGAAAATGTTCTCCAGCACCACGATGGAGTCGTCCACCAGAATGCCCACCGCCAGCGATAGCGCCAGCATGGTCATGGTGTTCAGGGTAAATCCGAAGCCGTACATCACCAGGAAGGTACTGACGATAGAGGTCGGGATCGCCAGCGACACGATGAACGTGCCGCGGATGTTGTGCAGGAAAAGGTAGACAATGGACACTGCCAGGAATATCGCCAGGAACAGTGCCACGCGCAGGTCGGTCAGGCTCTCCAGCACGAACTTGGACTGGTCCTGCGTGAGCACGAATTCGATGTCTCGGGGCAGTTCCCGCTTGAGCAGCTCGATTTCCTTCTTGACCCCTTCGCACACCTCGACGGTGTTGGCGTCCGCCGCTTTGGTGATGATGATGGCAACGGTATTGCGCTGGTTCACACGCGCGTCTTCCGTCCGCTCTGCTACATCGTCCTTGATCTGCGCCACATCGGAAAGATGTATCACGTTGGGAGCGCCCATCGGGTTCATGCGGTTCGTAACGGGAATACGCACGTTGCGTATCTGGTCCAGGTTTTCGAACTCGCCCACCACGCGGATGGCATATTCCCGCCGCTGTTCCTCGATGCGACCGCCAGGCACATTGAGGTTCGCCGCCTGCAGCGCCTGCACCACCTGCATAATATTCAGCCCGTATGCGTCCAGGCGACCCTGGTCCACCTCCACGCGGATTTCGCGCCTGTCCCCGCCCAGCACGGTGACGGACGCAACGCCCGGCACTCGCGCCAATCGGTTGCTGACGATTTCCTCTGCAATGTAGCGCAGCTGTTTGCTGGGACGTTCGCTGGACATGCCGTAATAGAGCACCGGGAAGGCGTTGATGTCCAGTTTGGATATGGACGGCGACAGCGCATCGCGCGGCAAGGAGGCGCGGATGGCATCTACCTTCTCCCGCACATCGGCAGTTGCCTGACTCGAATCGACGCCCAGGTTGAACTCAATAGCGACCAGCGAGATGCCTTCTTGAGAGACCGATGTGACGTTCTTGACACCGTTGATGCCGTTGACCGCATCCTCAATCGGTTTGGAGATGAGCGTTTCCACCTCGCGCGGACCCGCACCCGGATATACCGTCACTATGGTGACAAACGGGAAGTTCACATTCGGGTTCAGCTCCACGCGCATTTTGCTCGCCGCCGTCCAGCCGAGCACCGCCAGCGCGGAGAAGACCATCAGGATGAAAACCGGACGCCGTATGGCGATACTGGTTAGCCACATACTCGCTATTCCTCCTGCCAGGGTCTATGAGCCGCCCGACGTGGCGGCTTCCGCTGTTTGCAACTGCTCCACACGCACCTTATCGCCGTCACGCAGGTTTTCCTGTCCCTGCACGACCACCTGCGCCCCGACGGGAACGCCGCGCACCTCGGCGTTCGCACCGTTGATATAGCCAGTCTGCACCACCACCCGTCGCGCAACGCCCTCCTTCACCACATACACCACCCGCTTGCCGTCCTGAGTGAGCAGTGCATCCTTCGGAATCAACACAACGTTGCGGTGCACATCCACCAGTATCTCGCCTCGCGCAAACATTTGCGGCTTGAGCAAACCGTCCTCGTTACGCATATCCACGCGCACGATGAAGTCGCGTGAGCCTTCCGAACCCACCGGGTAGATCCGGCTTACCACGCCGCGAAACGTCTTACCCGGATAGGCGTCCACCGTGACGTTTACCGGCTGTCCCACGCGAACGTGGCGCACCTCCGTCTCGGAAACGCGCGCTTCGAAGAAGATAGCGTTCAGGTTGACTATCCGCAGGAGGGGCGTTCCCGCTCCCGCCATCTGCCCAGGTTGCGCCGCACGCATCGCCACAATGCCGTTGATCGGAGAGCGAATAAACGCGCTTTCGTACTGCTGGCGAGCGTAGAACAGACCTGCCTCTGCCTGTGCCACCAGTGCTTTTGCCGCGTTGACTTCATCCTGGCGCACGCGCAGCTGCAGGTCACCGGTTCGAGCCAGACGCACTGCCTCTTCCGCCTGTTTGACCAGTGCCCGCTGCGCGTCGATCTCCTCCTGGCGCGGACCTTCCTGCACCAGGCTCAGCTGCTCCTGCGCCGTGCGATACTGCGCCAGAGCGATGTCGTAGGCGGTTTGTGCGGCATCCAGCTGTTGCCTGGAAACGGCATCTTGCTGGTACAAACGGCGCACCCGTTCCAGATTCGCCTGGGCGTTTTCCAGATTCGCCTTCGCCGAGGCGACCTGTTGTTCTACCTGTTGACGTTCCTGTCGGCGTGCTCCTGTCTCCAGTGCCCGCAGGCGAGCCTTCGCCGCTTCCAGCGCTGCTTCCGCCTGACGCAGGCTGGTCTCGTTCTGGGTGGGCTGCAGCTCCAGAGCGGTCTGTGCCTGCTGTAAGCGCGCCCGCGCCGATTTCAGCGCTGCTTCCGCCTGGCGTAACTGCGCCTCGAGGTCCTTGGTGTCCTGTTGTACCACAACCTGTCCGGCTCGCACCGAATCGCCCTCCCGCACGAAGACACTGGCAATCTTGCCCGGTATCTTCGCCGAGAGCATCACGTCATCGAGGGTCTGCAGCGAGCCTGTTACCGAGATGGTGAACGGAATGTCGCCAGTTCGGGCACTCACGACCGCCACAGCGGTTGCCGGCGCGGCTGCCTCCTGCGCGGTAGACACAGCTGCACGCCGGGCACATCCGCCCAGCAGAATAGTCAGTCCCAGCAAGGTGAACCCCGTGATAATTGCCTTCCGGTACACGGCAGTGCTCCTCCTTTGTGAACTCAT
The DNA here is from genome assembly GCA_023511455.1 of Bacillota bacterium. NCBI lineage: Bacteria > Bacillati > Bacillota > Bacillota bacterium. Next base: position 4,508 of record JAIMBJ010000035.1, on the reverse strand, counting down.
GTGACGCCTTCTCTCCTTATGGTGTTTGCGCATACCTGCCCATCGCTTTCTCGAGGCGCGCCCATGCCACGCGCAGGTCGTAGCGGGCATTAACGAGGTTCTGTTCAGCCTGCGTGTAGGCGAGCTCCGCATCGCTTAGTTCCAGCTGGTTGGAAACGCCCGCCTCGTATCGCAATCGCGCCACGCGCAGGCTTTCGGTAGCCGCCTGTAACCCTTTTTCTGCCGCCGCTACCTTCTCCCGCGCCTCCTGCAGACTCAGGTAGGCGTTGCGCACCTCCAGCGCGATACCCTCACGCACGTTCTCAACGGTGATTTTGGCTTTGTCCACATCGGCGCGGGCTTGTTCGACGCGCCCCTGCGTCTGACCGCTATCCCAAATCTTGAACTGCACGGCGGTAATGGTGGTAAAGCTGGACTCGCGAGGCTGGAAGGTGGAGGTTTTCAGGTTGAAATCCCATTGCCCCCGCACGACGAGGGTGGGCAGCTGGTCGCGCTTCGCTGCGGTAATCTGTTTTTCCGCCAGCGAGATGCCCAGATTCGCCTGAATCATCTCCGGGCGTTTGGCAAGCGCTTCCTGCAGATACTGGTTGAAATCGGCTGGATCGGGCACCTGTTCGTCAACGGGAAGCAGTTCCACAGGCTCGTCTACGCGCCTGCCCAGCACGTTGTTGAAGGCGGACTTCGCCAGCTGCAGGGCGTTTCGCGCCGTAATCACCGCCTGTTGCGCGGCTGCTACAGCAGCATCCGCACGCATCACGTCCAGTTTTGGGCTGACACCGGCGTCTACCGCCGCTTGTGCCAGCTTCCGTCGCACCTGCGCGTTTTGCAAAGCCTCCTCTGCTACCCTGACCAGTTCCTGCGCGCGCAACACATCATAAAAAGCCTGTTTCACCTGCAGTACCACTTCGTTGCGCGTGCGCTGTACATCCAGATTCGCAATGCGGGAAAACAGGGAAGCCGCGTCCGTTGCGGTGCGCACCACTCCGCTGATGTCCACTACCTGACTCAGGCTCACCGTTCCAGTGCCAGAGTCGATGGGCTGTATCTCGATTTCGTTGAAGGTAAAGGTACCCGACACTGGGTCAAACGAGGGGAACTTCGCCTTTGGCACGCGGTCGAGTCGGCGGTAGTTTGCCGATACATCCAGTTGAGGTAGTGCCGCACCTTTCGCTTCACGCACACGGGCGTTGGCTTTACGCTCGTCCTGCAACACACTGCGCAGGCTGCGGCTGTTCTGCAATGCGATGCGGATACTGTCCTGAAGGGTTAGTGCGGATGGTTGCTGCTGCGCCAGCGCGCCTGCCGACAGCACCAGAACCAACCAGACTGCATACAAGCGAAACACTTTCACTCGCCCTCACCTCCTGATTCTCCAAACTGGCTTTCCAGTCGTTCGACCTCTCGCTGGAACATCTCGAGAAACTCACGCACCGATTGCATCTTAAAGGCAATAAAGCCCGCGTACATCGGATGTCTCATAATGACGAGCTTGTCTCCGGGTTCGATACCCAGCTCGCGCCGCGCCTCTGCGGGTATGACAATCTGCCCTCGCTCGCCGACGGTTACCATGCCATACGTGGCTTCCTCCAGACGACAATCCACTCTGCCTGGCATTCGCATCTGCCTCCATGTAATTCATATAAATCATGCAAATCATGTTGAATCCTATTATACCTCTGTTTTTGTATGCCGTCAATACCCTTCGGAACAAACGTTTAACATTTGTTAAACGTTCTTGGCGTCTGCGGCTTGTCCCCAAAGTCCCTCCAGTAAGATGGGCACGCCGTGTCTGAGGAAGTCGTCGCGACGTTGTTGCCACTCCCGTTCTGGCGAATGCCCCCAAGCAAAGAACACGGCAAACGCCAGGCCGAGCAACATCCCGGCGACAGCCTGTGCATCCATGTCAGTGCGAAATACGCCCCGTTGCTGCTGATGCTGCAGATAGCGGGCGAGGTTTGCAGTGTTGTCCTCGAGCATCGCGCGGAAGTATTTGTGGCAGATGGGGTTGCGCATGAACTCGATGATAAACATCCGCGCCATGGAAGCGTTATCATACATCATATCCAGAAATTCCTGCAGCACGCGGTGCAGTACCTGTGCCGGATGGGTCTCATCACCCGCCTCGTCCAGCACCCGCCTCAGCACCGGTGCGAAGCTGCGCGCCTTCAGCATCTCCTCGAAGAGGTGTTCTTTGTTGCGGAAGTAATGGTAGACCAACGCCTCGGTGACGCCGGCAGCCTGGGCGATGTCACGAATCGACGCACCGTCGTAGCCTTTTTCGGCAAACTGGTGCAGTGCGGCGTCAATCAATTGTTGTCGGCGCAGTTGCGCCTGTTCCCTGCGGGACATACACTCTTTCCCAGAGATCGTTTCGTTGAACAAGCGTTCAGCGAAAAAAGGATACCCCGCAGGCTCACCGGGAGTCAAGCTTGGCAGCGCAACGAGCTACTCAGCCACCTTCAGCACGCTGAGGAAAGCCTCCTGCGGTATCTCCACGTTGCCCAGCTGCTTCATGCGCTTCTTGCCTTCCTTCTGTTTCTCCAGCAGCTTGCGCTTGCGCGTCACATCCCCACCGTAACATTTCGCCAGCACGTTCTTGCGGAAGGGCGGGATGCGCTCGGCGGCGATGACCTTGCTGCCGATGGCTGCCTGAATGCGCACTTCGAACTGCTGGCGGGGAACCACCTGCCGCAGCCTCTCCACGAGGGCACGTCCGCGTGCATACGCCCGCTCCCGATGGGTGATGAAGCTGAGTGCATCCACGGGGTCGCCGTTAATCAGGATGTCCAGCTTCACCAAATCGGACGGTCGGTAGCCAATCGGCTCGTAGTCGAACGAGGCATACCCTTTAGAGCGGCTTTTGAGCTGGTCATAGAAGTCCAGCAGGATTTCCGCCAGCGGCAGGTCGTAGGTGAGCAGCACACGGTTGGGCGTGGGGTACTCCATTTTCACGAACTCGCCACGCCGGTCAATCGCCAGCTCCATCATCGGTCCCACGTAGTCGCTGGGCACGAAAATAGTGGCGCGGATGTAAGGCTCTTCCACCGTGGCGATGGTAGTTGCCGGGGGCCAGTGAGCCGGGTTGTCCAGCAGAATCACTTCGCCTTTGGTGGTGGTGATTCGGTATACCACGCTGGGAGCCGTGGCGATGAGCGACAGCCCGAACTCGCGCTCCAGTCGCTCCTGCACGATGTCCATGTGCAGCAACCCCAGAAAGCCACAGCGAAACCCGAAACCGAGTGCAGCCGAGGTCTCCGGTTCGAACACCAGCGCCGCGTCGTTCAACTGCAGTTTCATCAGCGCGTCGCGCAGCTCCGAGAACTCCTCGCCGTCTACCGGATAAAGCCCGCAGAAAACCATGGGTTTGACCGGTTTGTAGCCGGGCAGGGGTTCTGCGGCCGGGCGTTCGGCGTCGGTGATGGTATCGCCCACGCGCGTATCGCCGACGGTTTTAATGCCTGCCGTCAGGTAGCCGACCTCTCCGGTGCGCAGTTCATCGCCCTCCTGCAGGCGCGGCGTGAAGAAGCCCACACTGGTTACCTCGAGCTCGCGCCCGGTAGACATAAAGCGGATACGCATTCCCGGGCGCACCACCCCATCCACCACGCGGATATACACCACCACGCCCAGGTAAGGGTCGAAGTGCGAGTCGAAGATGAGTGCACGCAAGGGAGCACCGGAGTCCCCTTTCGGCGGCGGGATTTTACGCACCACCGCTTCCAGAATCTCTTCCGTGCCGATTCCCTCCTTCGCGCTGGCGAGGATGGCTTCCGAGGCGTCCAGCATGAGGATATTCTCTATCTCTTCCTTGACGCGCTCGGGGTCGGCGGCGGGCAGGTCGATTTTGTTGATGACGGGGATGATTTCGAGATGATTGTTCATCGCCAGGTTGACGTTGGCGATGGTTTGCGCCTCCACGCCTTGCGAGGCATCCACTACCAGCAGCGCACCCTCACACGCCGCGAGGCTGCGAGAGACCTCATAGGTGAAGTCCACATGCCCCGGCGTGTCGATCAGGTTCAGTTCGTACTCCTGCCCATCGCGCGCGCGGTAGGTCAGGCGCACAGCGGTCATCTTAATCGTGATGCCCCGCTCGCGCTCCAGGTCCATCTGGTCCAGCACCTGCTCCTGCATCTGGCGGGGGTCAATCGCACCCGTAAACTCCAGAATGCGGTCGGCGAGGGTGGACTTTCCGTGGTCGATGTGCGCGATGATACAGAAGTTCCGGATATGGTCTTGCGGCGCGTGTTGCATCGATGCCTCCTGCACCGATGCCTATTGTATCCGAGAAAGGGGCGAAAAGTCAATCAGTCGCCCGAGGGTGTTCGAGAAGTGGTAGGGGTCAGGCAATTGCAATGGTCTCGCAGAGTTGGCGACACAAAGCGACATCATCTGTCATTCTGAGCGAAGCGAAGAATCTCTTTTGAGGTGCTGAGATGCTTCGCTTGCGCTCTGTTAGTATAGACGTGGGAAAGAGAACATGATACACTCTTTCCACACACCGCCGA